>NZ_JBQDLF010000002.1:0-131842 GCF_052095815.1 Brachybacterium sp.
CGACGCGCCCACCCCGCGTTCCGCATCTACCCCCTCAGCTGCGAAGAGCCGGATAAATGGCCACTGTGGAGGAACGGTCGCAGGTTTTCACTCACCGCAAGTCCCTACTTGCCACTCGGCGAGGCCTTGCACTTCACGCCGCCCGGGTATCTGATGGGCACCACCACTCCCCCGCCAGCAGGAGGACCAGATGGATAAGCTCGACCGCCCGCCGACGACCACCGGCCCGGAGACGTCATTCACCGGCGAGGTCCTCCTGGATGCGATCCGCGGCCCGCGCGGTGAGTCGCGGGCAGCGATGAACCATGTGCATTTCGCTCCAGGCTCCCGGACCCACTGGCACTGGCATCCGGTGGGCCAGACGCTCTACGGGACCGACGGCACGGGTTTGGTGGTCACCCGCGCCGGGGAGGTGCTCACCCTCGAGCCCGGCCGCACCGTCTGGATCCCGCCGCGCGAGGAGCACTGGCATGGCGCGCTCAGCGCCTCCCCGATGTCCCACATCGCGGTGCAGGAAGCCGATCAGGACGACGAGACCGTGATCTGGCTCGAGCCGGTGAGCGACGAGGAGTTCGCTCGGGCGAACGCCGCCGTCGGCGCCTGACCTGACAGGCCCCGACCTCCCCCACGACCCCGGGCACATTTGTCGACCATCCGGTCTGCTCCCGCTGCGACCTGCACGAACACCCCGTAGGGGCCGTTCAGGCATGCTCGGAATAGCCGCTTCAGCACACGGTCACCTACGTTGGTAGCCCCCGTCGGAGACTCCGGTGGGTTGCCTCGACCGAAGGAGATCGCCATGCGCAAGGCCGTCCTTCCCATCAGCCTCACCACCATTCTGCTGATCATCATCATCCTGCTGCTCGTGCTCTGATCTGCACGTGCTCACGCAGCCTGAGCAGAGTCACCACCCCGCACAGGGCATCGGCAGCGCCGGTGCCCTGTGCGCTGTACCGGCAGACGGGCGACGGGCGCCGGGCGACGGGCGACGGGCGCCGGGCACTGTCTGCCCGCCGAGCCGACGCAGACTCTGCGGACAGGCCCTGTCCGCACAGCAGCGGACGATAGGGGCACAGCGGCACACTGCCACCCTTCACCAGCCGAGCACCCCACGGACCCACACCCCGGGAGAGCACCCCATGAGCGCCACCGTCCAGATCACGTTCGATGCCCGCGACCCGCGCACGCTCTCGCTGTTCTGGAGAGAGGTGCTCGGATACGTGCATCCGGGCCCTCCCGGCATCGCCCTGTCACCGGGCTCCGATCCACTGGCGGCGTGGGACGACTTCCTCGCGGCGAGCGGCGTGCCCGAGGAGCAGCGCAACAGCGCCTCCGCCCTCGAGGATCCCGACGGGGCCGGGCCGCGACTCTTCTTCCAGCAGGTCCCGGAGGGCAAGGTCGCCAAGAATCGGATGCACCTCGATGTGCGCACCGCACCGGACCTCCGCGAGGAGGAGCGGATGGCCGCGCTCGAGGAACGGTGCGAGCAGCTGCTCGCGCTCGGGGCCACGCGAGTGCAGCGCCACGAGCCCGAGCCGCCGATGAACATCGGATTCATCGTGATGGCCGATCCGGAGGGCAACGAGTTCTGCCTCGACTGACACGGCGGGACTGACACGGCTGAACTGCCTCGACTGGACTGACACGGCCGGACTGACCCGACTCGACTGACCCGGCTGGACCGACCCGTCTGAGCCGTCCCTCCACGCCGCCCCGGACTGCGCTCCCCGGTCCGGGTCTTGACCGCGCCCTACAACTGTCCTACTGTATTAGCCACCTAATACATTGAGACAGGGAGTCGCTGATGCAGTTCGACAGTTCACTCCCGATCTGGATGCAGCTGGTCACGGAATTCTCCCGACGGATCGTCGTCGGCCAGTGGCCCGCTGGAGTCAGGATCCCGGGTGTGCGGGGGCTCGCCGCCGAGCTCGGCGTCAACCCGAACACGATCCAACGGGCTCTGTCCGAGCTCGAGCGCGAGGGGCTCTGCCGCTCCGAACGCACCTCCGGCCGCTTCGTCACCGAGGACGCCGACCGGATCGACCGGCTGCGAGCCGACCTCGCCGAAGGCGCCGCAGACGACTTCATCCAGCACGCCCACGGCTTCGGCATGGGACGCGTGCAGGCCCAGCAGCTCCTCTCCGAGAGATGGGAACACCATGACCACGACAGCAACGGCAGACCCCAGACTGAGGGAGCCTGAGATGACCACCCCCGCACAGATGCGGCATCCTCTGATCTCCACCAAAGGGCTGACCAAGACCTTCGGCCGGATCACCGCGATCGACTCGCTGGATCTCGAGCTCACAGGCGGCCGGATCATCGGCCTGCTGGGCGAGAACGGATGCGGCAAGACCACGCTGATGAAGATCCTCGCCGGCGTGATCAGCGACTACCAGGGAGAGGCCCGTATCGCGGGCCTGGTCCCGGGCCCGGCCTCCAAGGCAAAGGTCTCCTTCCTCCCCGACACCAGCTTCCTGCCCGACGGGGCCCGAGCGCGCTACTGCGTGGACCTGTACAGCGACTTCTTCGAGGACTTCGACGCCGCGAAGGCCCACGAGCTCCTGCGGTTCTTCGGACTCGACGAGTCGATGCGCCTGAAGGCGATGTCCAAGGGCATGCGGGAGAAGGTCCAGATCGCGCTGGCGATGTCCCGCCGGGCCGAGGTGTTCCTGCTGGACGAGCCGATCAGCGGCGTCGACCCCGCCGCCCGCCAGATCATCCTCGACGGGATCCTGGGCACCCTCGAGGAGGACTCGCTGCTGCTGATCTCCACCCACCTGATCCACGACCTCGAGCCGATCCTCGACTCGGTGGTCATGATGCGGCACGGCTCCGTGGTCCTCGCCGGCGAGGCCGACGACCTCCGCGCCGCGCACGGGGCCAGCCTCGATGAGATCTTCAAGGAGACGTACCGATGATCACCACCCTCATGAAGCACGAATGGCTGCGCACCCGTGGGCTGCTCGGCACCATCGGCGCGATCGTCCTGCTGCTGGTCGCTGCGGGCACCGCGCTGACCGCCACCGGCTGGCCCGTGATCTCCCTGATCGGAATGCTGATGGTGGTGGTCCCGCTCACCGGGCTGATCCCGGCGCTGCAGATCGCCCTGACCATCCATTACTGGCAGTCCAGCTACAGCCGCACCGGATACTTCACCCAGTCCCTCCCCGTGCGCGGGGCCACGATCTATGCGGCCAAGCTGCTATGGGCGCTGCTGATCTCCCTCGCCGGGCTGCTGGTGGCCTTCGGCCTGCTGTTCGCCGCCTGGCCCGTCATCGGCGGGCAGATGGGGACCGATCGCAACCCCTTCTCCGTCATCCAGCAGCTGTGGAGCACGGGCGCGGCGGTCACCTCGACGCCGCTCCTGATCGCCGGCATCGTGCTCTTCGTGGGCATGATCCTGGTCTGGCCGATCCAGTACTTCTTCGCCGCCTCGGTGGGCAGCGAGACCCCGCTGAACCGGCTCGGCCTCGGCGGCCCCGTGGTGGTCTTCCTCGGTCTCTACCTCGCCTCGCAGGTCCTCATCTTCCTCGGGATCGCCGCCCTCCCCTGGGGCATCGCGATGGTCGACGGGAGCCTCGGGGTGGTGCACTGGTCCGTGTTCAGCGAGATGGCGGCAGGATCCACCAGCACGGACGACATCATGCCGATCGGGTTCCTGCCGGTGATCCTGCTGATGACGCTGGTGTGCCTCGTGCGCAGCGTCCACTCCTGGAGGAGCAAGGTCAGCCTCGTATGAGGAGCGTGATGCCCGAGGGCTTGGATGCCTGAGGAAACGCACGACGGAGGGCCGCCCCGACGAGGGGGCGGCCCTCCTACTTCGCTGAGGAGCATTCGAACCGCCTCCCGAGGAGTACGAGGATGTACCACGGAACACCCCTGCGCGAGGCCCGCGTGCTCATCACCGTCCGCGAGCAGGTCGCCGCCGCCGCACTGGTGGCGGGCCCGCAGGACGTGGTGATCAACAATGCCGGCATCATCACCGGCACGCGGCTGCTGGAGGCGAGCGACGAGGACATCCGCCGCACCTTCGAGCTGAACACCCTTGCCCTGTTCTGGTGACGCGCGCCTTCCTGCCCGGGATGCTCGAGCGCGAGCACGGCACCATCGCCAGCGCCGCGGGGCTGGCCGGGGTCGCCCGGCAGACGGACTACTCCGCGAGCAAGTGGGCCGCAGTCGGATTCACCGAGTCGCTGCGGGCTGAGCTGCGGGCGGACTCCAGCGCCGTGGGGACCTTCGTGATGTGCCCGTTCGACATCGACACCGACATGTTCGAGGGGGCGAGCACGAAGTTCCCCCGCCTGCTGCCGATCCTGACGTAGCAGGAGGTGGCACGCAGCGCGCTCACGGCGATCGAGCGCGGGAAAGAGCAGATCATCACCCCGTGGCTCGCCCGGCTGCTCCCGGCGGCGCGGATCCTGCCGGTGCGGCTCTTCGACCGCGGCCTGGATCTGCTGGGCGTCAACCACACGATGGACGGCTTCGTGGGGCCGGGTCCGTCCAGTTCGCAGGGTTCAGGGCGAGCAGCACGACCAGCACCATGATCACGGCGGCGACGATGCCGAGCACGGAGAAGCTGGTGGCGACCAGGAGCGGGCCACCGGTCGCCGGCCGCAGTCGCACTCCCCCGCGATCCGCCGGGCGCCGGCGCCGTCCCGCTGGGGGCGCAGCTCGCAGCGCAGACGGTGCACCCTCTAGAACTGCTCTCGACGGGCGCATGCTCGGCGCCGCTATGCAGGAGACTGGCCGCATGGACTGCCACGACACCGCACACGGGATCGCCGAGCTCAGCCGCTGGATCGACGACGGCAACGCGCACCGCGATCCGGAGGCCGCGACCTGGGCCCGGCTGGCGAAGATCACCGAGGAGGCCGGCGAGGTGGTCTCCGCGCACATCGGTGCGACCGGCCAGAACCCGCGCAAGGGCGTCACCCACAGCTCAGCGGATGTCGAGGAGGAGCTGCTGGACGTGGTGATCACGGCGCTGGCGGCGCTCGAGCACCTGCGCGGTCACGATGAACGGTCGTTGGCGCTGCTCAGCGACAAGGTCGCCGCGACCTTGCGCCGCGCCGGCCTGCGGGACTAGTCACTCGCGCGGCGCGCCCGCGCTGAGCGTCGGAACCAGTTCACGAGCACCCCGGGCACGAAGCGGTCCACGAACGGCGCGCCGAACCGGGCGAGGACCTCGACCAACAGCCCGAGGAAGAACGCGACCAGAGGCATCCAGAGGGCGAGGCCGACGTCGACGACGACGTTGCCCATCATCCCCATCCGGGCCTGGGTGCTGGTCCAGACCAGCGCGAGCAGGATCACCGAGCCTCCGAAGTAGGCGAGCGGGAGCGCCGCCCAGGAGGCGGCCTGCGCGAGGATGTTCCCCTTCACGAGTTCGCGGTCCCGGTTCCACAGCAGCGCGACCGCCGCCGGCATCAGCAGAGCGATCAGCACCATGGGAATCCATCCGTACCAGGGCAGGTCGAAGAACCACAGGAACTCGTTGGAGCGCTCCAGCCCGAAATCCTCGACGTTGCCCTGCAGGTTCATATGCACCGGCACGGACAGCATCCCGAGCCCCGGCAGCAGGGCGAGGCCGGTCAGTCCCCAGATCGGGAGCGAAAGCAGGAGGGGCAGCACGGATCGCGCCTCCCCGTCGATGATCATCGCGATCGCTCCGCCGACCACGATCAGCACCCCGACCGGGATGGCGAATGCCAGGGCGTGCACGAGCGCGAGCCGGGGCGCGGCGGCGAGATCCGCCGCCAGCGGCCACCAGGCGGGCTTCTCGCTCCCCGCCACATGCCCCAGGAACAGCGGCAGCGCGATGAGTGCCCAGGTGCCGAAGAACATGTCGGCCCCGGCGGAGTGCATCGAGAGCGCCATCCCCAGCGAATCGTCCTCGATCGCGAACGCGGTGACGCGCGTGGCGATCACGGCGAAGATCGCCACTGCGAGCCCGGAGAAACCCGACCACAGCAGGGCGCCGAGCGCTCCGTTCGAGCTCCAGCGGCGCTGGACGAGACGCGCGGCGAAAAAGGCTGTCGCCACCATCGCGACGGTGATCAGGAGCGGCAATCCCCGCCAGCTCATCGTGGCACCGCCCAGGAAACCCAGGCTCAGTTCGATGTCATAGGAGCCGAAGGAGGCGAGGGAGACCAGCTGGAACGGGATTCCCACCAGGCCCACGATCGCCCGCCACCCGCCATCTCCCGAGGGCGCGGTCGCGCCGCCGGTCGGCGAGGTGGTACCCCCGGCCAGATCGCCGGTGTCGAGGGTGAGCACGACGGCGATGGCCGAGACGATCACCAGCAGCGCAGCACCGAGGGCGATGACGTAGGCGAGCGCGCCGACCACGAAGGTGGGGAGAGGGTTGCCGATACCGAACCGTTGCAGGGCGGCGCCGGCTTGCGCCGCAGACAGTGTCTGCGTCCCCTGGGCGTGGGGCGGTGCCTGCGGGTGCGGCGGTGCCGCCGACGCTGACGGGGCGGAGGCTGCCCAGGGCCCCGGCGAGGCGGACGGCGCCGAGCTGAACGGGGCTGGCGATCCGGGCGGCGGGCCGGATGGCGGGCCCGGCGGGACGGAGCCGTAGGGCTCGGGAGCCGGCGGGACCTGGCCGTACCCATACGTTCCGGAATGGTTGCCCGGCTGTCCGCTGCCCGGATGGCCCTGGTCTCCCCTATCGCCGTAGGGATGGTTCGCCTGCGACATGTGTTCCCCTCTCGCGTGACCGGCCTTCGTGGGCGCGGTCCTGTACCCCGGTATCGAGCCTAGCCGGTGGCACGTTTCCGAACCGAGGCAGGCACCATCGAGGTCAGGGGACGGAGGAGAAACGGAAAACCCTCAGACCTGGGCGATACGCCATCCGTCGCTCCAGCACAGGGGGCTAGTCGTGGGCCCGGAGGGGATCGAACCCTCGACCCGCGGATTAAAAGTCCGTCCGCACCGAGGTGATCTGCCCTGTTCCCGCAGGTCAGCGCATTCACCCAGCATGAGCGGTCCGACTAGGCGCCATCGCGTTGCTGTCAGCGTTGCTGTCAACCTCACCCCACAACTGCTCCGAGTTAGTCAGTGCGTCCCAACCTGAGGTCCTGCCGGGCAAGAGCCTGATCCACCGGGCTCACAAAGCCAATCCAGCGAGATCTCCAAGAAAGTTCATCAGCATCTTCCGCACCCTCAGCCCAACTCATCATCAATCCCTGAAAATTTCGTTTCTTGTCGTCGCGCAAGACGAACGAGATCAACTCTCCATCAGTCGCCACGGCGAAATCGGAAAACCAATTCGGGTATTCGCTATTCGCGCGAACGATCCAGTCATCAGGAAAAAGCCCTTCTATCGCGAACCCTCGTCGCACTATCGCATAATCAAGATTCGCTTGCCAAGAAACACCCTTATTGCCAAAGAAGCCGTTCAGGTCCCGTCGCTCCTTCTCTCCGGCGTCATCGCCATCGAAGATCGTGACGAGACTTCGCTCGTCACAAATATATGGATACGTCGCTCGTAGCCATCCGGCAAGGGCCCTCACTCCACCGAAATCCAAGACATGAGCTTCCCGCAGGTTCGGGACCGCCAGATCTTCTTCGGGAACCAACCCCAAGAACCACCGTAGGAGCTCTCTATCTGACTTGCCTTCAACCGCAACGTTGTATCTGCGCAGGTTAAAGAAGTCAGAAAACTTGACACCCAATCCACGCCGAATAGACTCGGTCGCCTTAACGTATGAATCAAACGTCTCCGCCCGGGTTCTACCCTCAGACATTGACGTCCCGATGATTCGACTTGGCTCGTCCGGAACGAACGCGAGAGAATGCGTGGTAAGAACGATTGTAGAAATTTCGGCCACTCTGCGCAATATTCCGTAAACTTTAGACATGAGTTCAGGATGTAGATACGACTCTGGCTCCTCAAGCAGCCATACCACCCTCTTACCGCGCTGCAACTCCTCTTCCGACACCCACCGGAGTGCGGCAAAAAATGCCGTACTTTGAATGCCCTGACCTTTCTGCGATAGCTCAGTGTCGACAGGATCTGAAAGCCTAAACTCGAAGCTCTTGAAGAGTGCCCGGAGGTCCTGCTCGGGGATGTCGAACGAGGCGGCTATGCCCTCCAGCCCGGCACTCGCCATCTCTCGGTTAATGCGATCCGATACACTCCCGAGGGAACTCTTAAGAGATTCAATCTGGGGCATTACGGCATCGGCCGCGACTACCCGAAGAAAAGGGTTAAGTACTTCGTCAAACAATTGCCGAACGGACTTTTCGGACGGGACATAGTGACAGGAGAACTGTTCCAGAATATCCAAAACCAACTGGCGCTGCGCACGCGATATCTGGGTTTGAACTGCGCGGTCGTCCGGCTTTTTCGTATTGGGGAGAAACTGATAGGTAGGAGCGTCAGAAGGCGAGAATACCAAACTCAAGCCAACCGTATTCCCGCGTCGCTCAATTTCGTACAGCTCATAGAGCCTGTCGAGGCTTGCAATTATATGCACGTCCGTCGTGGATTCAGGATCGAACGAGAACGTCGCATGCAAACTAGTCTTGCCTGTGCCGCCGCCGAACGTAAAGTCGCGATCACGACTGTAGTTGTAGAGGTTATTTGGGCCAGTAAAGAACATTTGGACTGCGCGGAGCAGATTTGTTTTGCCGCTGTTATTTGGTCCAACCAGTGTTAAAAACCTATCAAGGGGAAGCTCAATATCAGTCTGTCCCACGGTGCGGAAGTAGCGCACCCTCATGCTGACTAGATCCACGTATACTCGTCCTTTCCAACATCACCAAGAAACCTACAGCCCGAGTGGGACGGCGACACCTGTTATTCGTCGCGCAGTCGCCGCGCGCGGGTCGGGCCCGCAGCGCAGCGAGGACAACGTCCGCCGCGTGACTGCGCGCGGCGAAGCCGCCTTGAAGGAGTAGGGAAAGTCCTCACAGCGTGGCGCGGCCCTGGGATCGGGCGGCCGGCTGAAGTGCGGGCAGTGCCTCGGTGATCTCGACGGTGCGGACGGACACGGTGATGACCTTCTGCAGAAGGTCGAGGATGTAGCGCGGGTTCCCGTGCTCGATGCTCCACTGGTTCGGGTCATTGACGACGCCGGACGCCTTATCGGTGGTGATCTGGTACTGACGGATGAGCCACTCGATGCCACTGCGAGATCCGAGCTGGTATCGGTAGGCTGCCTCGGGGATGCCACGGACGGTGATCGAGCCGTTCACAACGAGAGAGTCAGGCGCATCGGCAGCCTTCGTCCCGGTAGGGAAACGCATCTTCTGCACCCGGTAGTAGTCCTCCTCAGCGCCGATAGGTGGCTGCTCACCGCCGACTACCTCCAGGGGGTAGGCCTTAGCGTCCTCATAGTCTGCGTGAAGGTGGAACAACTCGCGTCCAGCCCTGGTGAAGCTCTCGTAGGCGTCAGTGGGGACACCAGGAATGCGGGGCAGCATCTGCTTGAGCTCGCCGGCGTAGCGCTCGCGGTACTCGGGAGAGTGGAGTAACCCATAGACGAAGAAGAAAATGTCGTCCTTGGAGACGCTGCCGCCGTGCTGCTCGCGCATGACCGCCAGCATCTCGTCTGAGACGTTGTCCGTACGTCGATAGCCGTCTACGACGTCGCCGTCGAGTCCAAGGTCGAGTTCGTCGTCCGGGAGTGGAACCCAGGTGTAACGAGCGAAAAATTGTCCACTCGAGGAACCCCATTGCGCAAGGTCGGGGACAAGCCGGGAAGCTAGTGCGGAGAAAGACTTGTCAGAACCGGGGGCCGTTACATAGAAGCCATAGTTCTGATGGCCTTCAGTTGGGAAAAGCTGCTCAAGGCGATAGACCATGTCGTTGTAGGCACGGTCAAAGTAAACGTGCTCCCGGGTGAAGGGCCTATAGAGACCGACGCGGTACGCCGAGTCTCGATGCTCGATTTTGCGCCGACGCGTCACGTTGTTCTTATCCGCGCGGTTCCAAGAGAGTTTGGTCGGGTCGTAGTCGGGTGTGTATCCAGGCTGCGCTGCGCGAGCGACCTCAGAGTTGTAGAACTCGATCGAGCGCTTTACGTTCGCTCTGACTTCGGCCTGCGAGAAGCTATATACCCATGAGTCACGCGCCGTGGCGAGGCCTCGCGAATAGATCTGGAAAACGGCAGGTTGCGGGTCAGCCTTCTTGTTGTCGCCGAGAGTCGGGTAGTTCAGATAGTCCTCGTCGCGCTGGTTGATCCAGTCGCCGTGCTTGTTAGGTTCGATCTGGTGCCACGGGACAGTCTCGAGGGTGGCCTCGTTGACGATGGCGAGCTTGCTCTTGGCGGTCAGGTAGTCGCCTATGTCGCGGTAGTGAATGGTTGCCGGGCCATTGTTGTCCTTGGTACGGACGAGGAGGAAGATCGCGACGGTGTTTCGGCTACCGGATCCGAAGACCTTGCCACCTTCTCTACGGCTGGTCTCACCGGCGGTGCGCTGGTTCCCACGGAGGTTGAAGACGTAGATCGAGGTGAACTCGTCGGTGAGCGTCTTGCGGACACCAGCGGCAGTGTTGCCGTCGATCCAGCCGCCATTGGTGACGAGCCCGATCACGCCTTCGTCGCCGATGCGGTCGCTGGCCCAACGGATAGCCCGCATGTAGGAGTCGTAGAGGCTGTTCTTGTTCGTCGCCTCTGTGAGGGCCGCGAAGGTGTCTCGCACCCGCGCGTCGAGCGTCCGGTACTTGACGTTGGCGTTGTCGTCGTTCCCGGAGGTCTGCCCCACGGAGTAGGGCGGGTTACCGACGATGACGCGGATATCGAGCGCCTTCTGGGCCTCCGCACGGGTGTTGTTCGTGGGGAACACGATCTCGTCGGTGAGGTCGCCGTCTTCGGTGAGCTGGAACGTGTCTGTCAGGACGATGCCGTCGAACGGCTCGTACGCCTCGTCTGTCAGCTCGACGTCGTCGGCTGCGGCCTGGAGGTCGTGGAAGGTGGTTTCGATGTTGATCGCAGCGATGTAGTACGCGAGAAGCAGGATCTCGTTGGCGTGCAGCTCGCTCGCGTACTTCCGAGCGAGGTCTTCGGGGCGGATGAGGCCGGACTGGAGGAGTCGGACGATGAAAGTGCCCGTACCCGTGAAGGGGTCCAGGACGTGCACGCCCTCGTCGCTGATGGAGTGACCGAACTCCTGCTTCAGAACATCGTCGACGGAGCGGAGGATGAAGTCGACGATCTCGATCGGTGTGTAGACCACGCCCATAGCGTCGGCGGTGGAGGGGAAAGCATTCTTGAAGAAGGATTCATAAAGCTCGGTGATGATCTTCTGTTTGCCCTCGGCGTTGTCTATCCCCGCAGCGCGAAGGCGCACAGACTCATAGAACGCCTCCAGGGAAGCCGCCTCGGCATCGACATGCATCGCGGTCAGCGAGGCGACCATACGATCCATGACCTGCGAGACCGGGTTCTGAGCAGTGAACGCGTACCCCTCGAAAAGTGCGTCGAACACGGGCTTGGTGATCATGTGCTGGGCGAGCATCTCGATCGCACCGTCCCGGCTGATCGACTCGTTGAGGTTCCGTCGCAGCGCATCGAGGAACACCTCAAACTGGCGGGAAGCTGCCGTATCCGGGTCATCCACCAGGTTCGTGATGCGGGAGATGTGCGCGCCGGCGATGGCGGCGATGTCCTTGGCCCACTGGTCCCAGTAGGTGCGGGAGCCGACCTTCTTGACCATGCGCGCATAGATCGCGTTGCGCAGCTCGTCCATCTGCGACAGCTTGAGATCCAGGCTGCCCTGTGAGGGCTTCGTGCTGGACTCGGAGCCTCCCTCGTCATCCTCGTCGCCAGGGAAGCCGACTCCGATGACGTCGACCTTGGAGTCGCGAGTCTTGTTGAGCTCGACCTTGTTGACCATCGCGTCGAACCGCTCGTCGTGAGCGCGCAGTGCCTGGAGCACGTCCCAGACGACCTGGAAGTTCTTGTTGTCATCCAGCGCCTTCTCCGGCTCCACCCCGGCCGGGACAACAACTGGCAGGATGATGTAGCCGTACTTCTTGCCCTGGGCGAGGCGCATCACGCGACCGACTGACTGCACAACGTCCACAACGGACCGACGGGGGTTCAGGAACATCACCGCATCCAGCGAGGGCACGTCCACGCCCTCGGAGAGGCACCGGGCGTTGGAGAGCACTCGGCAGGTGTCTCCCTCGGTGTCCTGCTTGAGCCAGTCCAGCAGCTCGGTCCGCTCCATCGAGTTCATCGACCCGTCAACGTGCTTGGCCTCCACGCTGAGGACGTCCCCGGGGTCCTCGGCTTCATGGTTCTCGACGTAGGCGCTGACCACCTCAGTGAATTGCGAGGCGACCTTCTTGGAGGACTTGATGTCTCTCGCGAAGGCGACTGCACGGCGCATCGGCTGAGCATCAAGTCCGAAGGTGTGCTCGGCGTCGCCTCTCTTGGCGAGACCGTTCCAGCAACCGATCAGCCTGGTCGCGTCGTCGAGGGTGAGCTCTCCGTCTTGGGCGAAGGCGTCCTGCATCGCCTCGTTCACGGTCTCCTGGTTCACCGTGAGGATGAGGACCTTGTAGTCCGTCAGCATCCCCATCCCGACGGCGTCCCCGAATCCAAGCCGGTAGAACTCCGGACCGTAGACGTCTTCGTCGTCCATCGATGCGAGTACAGCCTGTGCCTTGCCAGCCTTCGACTTGGAGGCATCGTCGTAGATCCGCGGAGTCGCGGTCATGTAGAGCCGCTTGTCCGCCTTGAGGTACTCCTCGTCGTGCACGCGAACGAAAGCTGATTCTTCGGTGCCGGCCAGAGTGGCGCCCGTGGTGCGGTGGGCTTCGTCGCACACCACCAGATCGAACGGCTCCAGTCCGGCGATCTTCTGGGCCTGGGAGACCACGTCGATGGACTGGTAGGTCGCGAACACGACTCGCACCCCGTCGCCGTCCACGCGGGCTTCCCTCATTCGCTGCGCGAGTCGCTGGGGGTCCGTGGTCGCGGGGAGCGCGAGGTCGACGACAGAGATCTCCGCGGAATCCTCTGTGGCCTTCTTGCCCCGCGATGCCTTCGCATCGGAGCAGACCGCCATTGCCGTGATGCCCAGCTCGGTGTTGTTGGACCACTCCCGCAACGCCTGAGACAGCAACGCGATCGAGGGAACGAGGAACAGCACGCTGCCGCCCGCGCCGACGTACTCCTCGGTGAGGCGCAGAGAGGTGAACGTCTTGCCCGTGCCGCAGGCCATGATCAGCCGGCCACGGTCGGACGTCTCGAAGCCCTCGACGACGTCGTCGATTGCCGTGCGCTGATATGGCCGCAGATCCGATGAGCCGGACAGCGACAGGACCGTCGGCGTCTCTGGGTTGAAGGTGGCCCAATCGACCCGGGACTGCTCGAAGTCCTCGAGTCCCAGCCGGCGCACCGGCACTGACTGCTCGCGGATTGTCTCCTCGGCGGTCGCGCCCCAGTGCGTCGTCGTCGACACCACGAGACGCTCCGTGAACCCGCCCCGTCCCGACGCCGCCAGGAACTTATCCAAGTCGCCCTTGGAGACCCGGTGCGAGGGGGCGTAGAACTTGCACTGGATCGCGGTCAGTCCGCCATCACGCCGCTCAGCGACCAGGTCGATCCCGGAGTCATGACCCCACTTCTCGGGCCACTGGTCCCACATCCACACCTTCGCGAATTGCGCTGACCACAGCGGATCGGTCTGCAGGAACGACGCCGTGAAGCGCTCGAACTGCGTTCCCTGATCCGCTGTCGACGTCGCCCGGTTGTACAGGTCATCCAGGAGCTTCATCGGGGAGAGCGTGGCAGTCATGCCTTCAGTATCGGACATCTGCAGGGGTCAACGTCACCATTCGATCGAAGCGGAATAGTGCGGGTGATGCTCTAAGCGGCCTCAGCCGCCTCCACGGCGGACCGCTCGAACTCGAAGTACTCGGCGTGCTCAGCGTCGAGCTGCTCGAGGGTGAGTTCGATAGCACGAGGACTGTGCTGCGTCAACGGAGTGCGATCGTTCGCCGTAGAGGCGCTGACCTGCGCGTACCCGCGAAAGGGATTCGGGTCGAATGCTGACTCGACGAGCGTGGTCTCCTGCCAATCCTTGCCATGGAGGACGCTCGCCGTCTCCTCGATGATGCCTCGTAGCCGGGCTCGAATCTGAGTGCGCAGCAAGTAGTCGCGCGCGGATTGCGCATTGAGGCCCTCGATATGGCCGTCTCTCACGGAGGTGAAGCCGAGCTGCACGACGTCGAACGGGATCCGTACGTCGAGCATTGCTTGCACTGCCTTCACGTGGGCTGCGGTGTACCTGCGCCGGAGATTCCCCGGCGTGACGCGCTGCCAGCTGGCGACCTCCTGAAGGCTCGGCCGCTCGGTGGCGACGGCATGCGCGTAGGCCGTCAGCAGACTCCTGAGGTCTTTGACGACGAGTTCAACCGCAGTCGCGTAGCCCAACGAGGCCATCAAGAACAGCTCGTCGCGGAACGTGGACAGCCTGAGTTCCTCTTGCGCCTGGGTCGCCAACGACGAGACTTCGCCTCGCAGCTGTTCCGCCAGTTCTCGGACCGGCGCAGGAAGGTCGAGAGCGTCGCCTACCTGCACGTTCGTTGTGTAGAACTCCTGAGCCATGACCCCAGCATACGCGATTCCGACTTCGGTCACTTGACATACGTCAAGTGCTACATGTCTACTGGGGGTCCGTTCCTACTTCAACAAGGAGGCCAACATGGCAGTCCAGACCCGTTTCCCCATCCAGATGGAGGACGTGTTCCCCCAGGGTGCGTACATGATCGGCGAGGTCCTCGCCGCTGACGACTTCGACAAGAAGAGGGCCGGCGAGGTCGACCCCCAGCAGCGGGACAAGATCTCGGGCCAGCGTGTCTGGCAGGTCCGGGTGCTCGATCCGGATCCCGAGAGCCGCAAGGGACAGGCCGAGGTGACCGTGAAGGTCTCCTCCGATCACCAGCCTGTTCCGCCCAAGGGTCCGACCACCGGCCCGTTCCGCGCCGTGGCCTTCGAGGGACTCACCCTCACGCCGTACGTGGACCAGAACGGGAACTTCCCGAAGATCGCGTACTCGCTGCGCGCGTCCGGCTTCGCCGAGGCCAAGGCATCCGCGCGTACCTCGAGCACCGAGGCGGCGTGATCATGGAGCGGAAGGCGATGCGTCTGTTCAATGTCGCAGCGATCGGGATCCTGCTCTGGCAGGTCGTCCCGCTCGGCTGGCAGCTGGCGTTCGGGGGTGCGTGAGCAATGCACACCGCCTCCCTCGCCTTCCGCTTCGGCTTCGCCGAGCTGCACTGGATCGTGACGGCCCTGTGGGGTCACATGCGCTGGTTCCACCGGTTCTGGTTCGTCGTCGCGATGTTCACCTGGCTCGCGGCCGATCTCCTCGGCAGCTGGAAGCCCTTCGCCGTCGTCGGCGCGATTGCGCTCTACTTCGTGCTCTGGGCTCGGCTCTACCCGGAGACCTACTTCCGGGCTATCTCCCGTCCCCTCTCGCGCCGGGAACTCTGGCTCGACCTGCTCGAGACCTGGCCGCTGCTCATGGAAGAGTGCGGGCTCTCCTCGGTCACCATCGATCGTGCGGGACAGAAGCACACCCACTTTCCGACCATTGCGAGCAAGCGTTGGCACCGCAACGAGCTCGTCCTCATCCCGGGGCTGCTCACCGGTCAGACGGTGGAGGACTTCCAGTCCGTCGCGGAACGTCTTCGGACCACCGTGGGCGCGACGAACATCCGTGTGATCGGGGACCTCTCCCCCACCCTCAGCTTCACCTTTGGCGATGCCCTCGCTGAGACCGTCTACCGCGGGCTGCCCGAAGCAGAAGACCCCTGGGACGGCCGTTCGGCGTGGATGGGCATCGACACCCGGGACGAGGACTGGTGGCTCCGTGTTGCGGGCACACACACTCTCGTCGCCGGCTCCTCCGGCTCCGGCAAGGCATCGCTCGTCTGGGGCGTCACCATCGGCCTCGCACCCGCCATCGCCCGCGGAGAAGCGGAAGTCCACGGCATCGACCTCAAGGGCGGCGTCGAGCTGGGCATGGGCAAGGACTTGTTCACCCGCTACGCCGTGACTCCCGCTGAAGCCGTGGTGGTGCTCGAAGAAGCGGTCGACGCTATGAGCGCCCGCCTCGAACGGATGGCCGGGAACTCCCGCCAGCACACGGCAAGCGCCGATGAGCCTTTGGTCGTCGTCCTGATCGACGAGGTCGCCGCCCTGACGTCGTACATCGAGGACCGCGACCTCAAGGGCCGTGCACGCACCGCGATGTCGCTGCTCTGCTCCCAGGGGCGCGCCGTCGGCTACACGGTGGTCGCCTGCCTCCAGGACCCGCGCAAGGAGACGATCCCGAATCGTGGCCTGTTCACGCAGATGGTCGGACTCCGCCTTCGGGATCGCGAGGAGACCTCGATGGTCCTCGGTGACGGTGCGGTCGCTTCCGGGGCCCTCTGCCACAAAATACCGATGGCTTCTCCCGGCATCGGCTACGTCGTTCCCGAAGACGGCTCGGAACCGATCCGCGTCCGTGCCGCCTTCGTCGATGACGACCTGATTCGGGCTGCGGCTGCAAGGTTTCCCGCCCCGTCAACAATTCCCGTCGTCGTCCCGGAGCCGGCGGAGAAGCCCCGCAGCTCTAGGTCTCGTCCTCGCACCAAGCCCGATACGGAAGGAGCAGCATCGTGAGCGACACCGATCTCTACTCCCTCGACGTGAACGACCCCACCGCGTTGAAGCGGATGCTCTCCGACGGCTTCGAGGACTGGTCCAAGCAGGCCGCCTCGACGGGGTTCTGCTCCCGCCCGGTGCGCCTCTTCGGGCAGGCACGCACCTTCGACCGCCGGTCCGGACAGCACCTCCACACGTTCGACAGCCGCGACCTGCCGGACAGCGTGCTCTACGTCCGCTGCGGCAATCGACGCGCCTCCCGCTGCCCCTCGTGCTCCCACGAGTACCAGGGCGACATGTGGCACCTCCTCTCGGCAGGCGTCTCCGGTGGGGACAAGGGGGTTCCCGAGAGCGTCTCCACCCATCCGTTGGTGTTCCTCACTCTGACGGCCCCGTCGTTCGGCTCGGTGCACTCGTCGACTCGTCCTGGCGCCCAGCCTCGGCCGTGCACGGTCAACGCAGCACCTGGGCTGTGCGAACACGGTCGCACTCGTCGCTGCGCTGAGCATCACGACGCCGAAGATGCTCGCGTCGGTCAGTCACTGTGCCGGGACTGCTACGACTACGAGGGGCAGGCGGTCTGGCAGTGGCATTGCCCCGAACTGTGGCGGCGGTTCACGATCCGGCTGCGCCGCCTTGTCGCGGCCCACCTCGGCATGAGCGAGAAGGCCTCGAGAGATCTCCTTCGCGTGCAGTTCGCCAAGGTCGGGGAGTACCAGAAGCGCGGGGCGATCCACCTGCACGCACTCGTTCGTCTCGACGGCGCTCCGACGGACGAAAAGCCCTTCCCCTCCCCCGCCGTCGACGTCCCCGCCTCCTGGCTCGCGGAACGCTGTCTCGAGGCCGCGCGGGACGTTGAGGTCGATGCTGCCCCTGTCGACGCCTATGACTCCGCTCGCGTGCTCCGCTTCGGACGTCAGGTCGACGCCCGACCCGTCCAGCGCCACGCCGACGATGGTGGCGACGTCTCTCCCGAGATGGTGGCGGCCTACCTCGCCAAGTACGCCACCAAGTCGGCCGGCGATGTCGCCACAGAGGGCACGCCGAACCGCCACCTGAAGCAGCTTCGGGAGACCTGCCTCGAACTGTGCGGCCGGGCGCTGCTTGATGAGGGGTTCTCCAGTCCCTACGTACTGCTGGGGAAGTGGGCCGATGCCCTTGGTTTCCGCGGGCACTTCGCCAGCAAGTCCCGTCGGTTCTCGACCACCCTCGGCTCACTCCGCGATGCACGGCGCAAGTACCACCGCGACCGCGAACAGCTCGAGACCGGCGACGACCCGGCCACGACCGATGACTTCCTCGGATCCGCTGAGCACACCGTCGTGATCAACGAATTCCGCTTCGTCGGCCAGGGCTGGCTCACCACCGGTGATGCCGAACTCGCCCGCTCTGCCGCCGACGCAGCACGCGAGTGGAAGGACGCTCGCCGCGCTGCACTTCGCCCCCACGAGAAAGGAAAGAACCATGGAGAAGCTCTGCTTCACAGCTGACGAGGTCGCTGATCGGCTCAGCGTCTCGAAGACCCGGGTGTACGACCTGATGCGCTGCGGCGAGCTGCCCAGCGTCAAGCTCGGTCGGTCCCGGCTGATCAAGGCCGTCGATCTTCTCGAGTATGTCGAGAACCTCGAACCGGCCCCCGTCGTCGCATGAGCCGCGCGAACGGTGAGGGCAGCATCTACCGGCGCAAGGATGGTCGGTGGGCCGGTGCTGCGTACGTCCTCACTCCGGACGGTGCCCGTAAGCGGAAGACGGCGTACGGGAATACCCGCAAGGACGTGAGCACCAAGCTCGCCAAGATGCAGGAGAAGTCCCGCTCGGGCATCGCAGCAACACCCGGCCGGCTCACCGTGAAAGCGTTCCTGGAAGCGTGGATGCGTGATGTGCAGGAACCTCGTCTGAGCCCTGCGACATACCAGACGTACGAGGGCTACATCCGGAACCACATCGTGCCCGCGTTGGGGTCAAAGCCGCTGGGGCAGCTCACCGCCTCGGACCTGAGGGAGTTTCTCGGCGCGAAGACTCGTGAGGGCAAGAGCGCGGCCACGGTCAAGCAGATCCACGCGATCATCCGCTCCGCCCTCCAGCACGCGATGCGTGAGGACCTCGTCCCGAGGAACGTGGCAAAGCTGGTCGTGGTCTCCAATCCCGTGCGCCAGGACGTCGAGCCGCTGACTCCGGAGGAGGCGAAGAAGCTCCTGATAACAGCGAAGGGGCACGATTGGGAAGCCCTGTGGACCCTCTACGTCGGGCTCGGGCTGCGACGAGGTGAAGCCCTTGGGCTCCGGTGGAGCGATGTCGACCTCGAGAACGGTCGCCTGCGGGTCGTGCAGTCCCTTCAGCGCTCCAGAGGCGAGCTGCGCCTGAAGAGCCCCAAGACGGACACCTCGCGCCGTCGGATCGTGCTTCCCGCCTTCTGCATCGACGCACTCACCCGGCACCGCGCCTCCGAGCGAGAGAAGCTTGCTTCGCTCGGGCTGCCCGTTGACCCGACAATGCTCGTCTTCACCTCCCAGGCCGGCACCCCGATCGAGCCCCGCAACGTGAACCGCGCCTTTGAGCCACTGCTGAAGAAGGCGAAGCTGCGCCGGGTCAAGCTGCATGACCTCCGCCACACCTGCGCGTCCCTGCTCCTCGCTGAAGGCGTCGCTCCGCGCGTGGTCATGGAGCTGCTGGGGCACTCCGCCATCGCGGTCACGATGAACACCTACTCGCACGTCATCCCGGCGCTGCAGGACGAGTCCGCGCAGCGGATGGATGCGCTCTTCAGATAGCCTCTCTGCGGCTGCTACACCATGCGAACCATACTGTCAACACCAAGGCGGAAACATTGAAGACCCAACTGAACATGACCGACACCAGGGTCTTGGGAAGCCCGTCGCCTGCTCACGCACCGTGGGCTGAATTCCCCTTCCCGGCCTACTGGGTCGATCACTTCCCCTCCAGCTCGTCGAGCCTGCCGGAGTTCATGGCCGTCGTGTACGACGAAGCCCAGTCGGCGCTATGGCTGGAGGCGATCAGCGATCTTGATGACGCCCTGACGAAGGCACTCGCAAGAACAAAGGCAGAGGGTGCCGGGCATGCGGTGGTGTACCGCTACGCAATCGCTCCGGGGGCCGTCGGCGCCAACTCACCCTCGGACTACTCCGTCTTGATCGACGGCTACTACGACCTGTCGGCCGCCGGTTTCGCCCATTGGGTGAGCGCCGTGGAGATTGCCGACACTCCCCCGACAATCGTTTAGGAGAAACACTGTGGAACTCAACGGCACAGACCTGCTCGACCTCGCAGAATCGCTCGCCCGTGATGCGCACGCCGGCCAGACCGACAAGCTCGGCAATGACTACATCGATCACCCGCGCCGCGTCATGGAGCGTGCACTGTTCATGGCCCCGTCGCAGGACCGCTTCGACTGCGCTGCTGCTGCCTGGCTGCATGACGTCGTCGAAGACTCGGATGTCTCGCTCGACGACCTGCGCCGGCAGGGTGTGCCCGATCGCGTCGTCGATGCTGTCGACCGCCTGACCAAGCAGCCCGGCGTCTCCCGAGCGGACTACTTCTCGCGCATCCGCGAGCATCAGATCGCCCGAATCGTGAAGGCTGCCGACCTCGCCGACAACTGCGACCCCTCGCGGTTCTCTCGGCTCCCGTTCCCCACTCAGTACCGTCTTTCCACCAAGTACTCCGAGTCCTGGGGACTGCTCATGGGAATGACCGCGTAGTCGCGGGCATCTCGAGCACCTGCCTCTGGTGGCAGAAGATCATCCCCACGCCAAGGACAGGCGTGGGGATCTTTCGTTCACGGGGCTGCGGGCTCCGTCGACGCCCAGCTGCTGTCACCCCTCGTCCCGCGCAGCACACACAGCCGCGTTGCTGTCAGCGTTGCTGTCATTGCCCATTTTGGGGCGAGGCCCGCAACCACGAACTGGGCTCCGACCAGGGTGGGCCCGGAGGGGATCGAACCCTCGACCCGCGGATTAAAAGTCCGATGCTCTACCACTGAGCTACAGGCCCGTGCCCGCCGAGCGGGCCAGATCATCTTAACGGCGCGCGAGCGGTGCCGAGGACGCCGGGGAGGCGGGCGTGGCCCACCTCCCCGGCGTCGGACGGCGCACCACCGGCGCAGCGCACCCCCGGGCGGCTCAGCGAGCGCTGGCCGGCTCCCGCTCCCGCACGTAGTCGCTGACGTCCACATCCTCCCAGACCTCGACGTTCTTGATCTCCGGCAGGTCGGAGGCCAGGAAGATGGGGTCCAGGCCCTGGGCGCGCTGGGCGTTGTAGTGCTTCAGCAGCGTGACCGCCGTGGGCGTGAGGATCGCGATCACCACCAGGTTGATGAGGGCGATGAACACCATGGACACCCCGGCGATGGTCCAGGCGAGGTCCACCGCAATCACGGAGCCGAGGAACACCAGCGCCACCACGGCGACGCCGAAGGCAACATGCCAGCCGCGCTTGGCGGTCAGGAAGTGCATATTCGCCTCGCCGTAGGAGAAGTTCCCCAGCACCGAGGTGAAGGCGAGCAGGAACATGATCACGGCGAGCAGCACCGCGGCCCAGGAGCCGAGGTTGGAGGCCAAGGACTCCTGCACCATCATCAGGCCCTCTCCGCCGACGGAGACGTCGGGGAAGGAGACCAGCACGATGAACCCGGTGATCGAGCAGATCAGCAGGGTGTCGAAGTAGACGCCGAGGGTCTGCACCAGGCCCTGCTTGACCGGGTGGCTCACCGAGGCGGTGGCGGCGACGTTGGGGACCGAGCCCATGCCGGCCTCGTTGGAGAGCATGCCGCGCTGGACGCCGTTGACGATGGCGGCACCGATGCCGCCGCCGATGACGGCCTGCGGGTTGAATGCCTCGGTGACGATCTGGCCCAGCACCCGGGGCAGCTCGCCGAGGTTCATGCCGACGATGATGATGCCGATGATCAGGTAGATCAGAGCCATGATCGGCACCATTCTCTGCGCGACCGAAGCCACCCGGCGCATGCCGCCGAAGATGATCCCGGCGGTGAGCAGCGCGAGCACCACGCCCAGCACGATCGGGAGCCAGGACAGGCCCTCAGGATCGGTGTAGAGCGCGACGGCGCCGGAGACGGCATCGACGATGGTGTTGGCCTGCAGCGAGGTGAAGGCGAAGGCGAAGCAGAAGATGAACAGGATCGCGAAGAACGCACCGAAGCCGCGACTGCCCAGCCCGCGGTGGATGTAGAACGCGGGGCCGCCCTTGTAGGTGTCCGCAGAGCGGGTCTTCCACAGCTGCGCGAGGGTGGACTCGATGAAGCTCGCCGCACCGCCGACGACGCACATGATCCACATCCACAGCAGCGCGCCCGGCCCGCCCAAGAAGATCGCCCCGGCCACGCCGGAGATGTTCCCGGTGCCCACGCGGGCGGCGGCGGAGACCGAGAAGGCCTGGAAGGCGCTGAGGGACTTGGTGCGCTCGGTGCGCTTACGCCCGCTGCCCACCGGCTCGCGCTGCGCCTTCTGGGTGATGGCGCCGAGCATCGCCGGGATCATCCGCAGCTGCACCGCACCGGTGCGGATCGTGAAGTAGAGACCGAGCACCACGACCACGGGCATCCCTGCCCAGGTCCAGAGCCAGCCCTCAGCATTTCCGAGGAACTCGTTCAGTGTTTCGAGGGGGTTCATGGGCACGAGAGTATCGAGGCGGCTCACGCAGGGACCGGACCCGCTCCCTGCTCGATCACCCGGCGAGACAGCGTTGTACCCGCGCGTGTACAGGCACGCGAAGCTGTGTCCCGCATCGCGCTCACGTGACGCACACCACAGCCGCTGTACGCCGGGTACGCGAATCGCCTGCTCAAAGACGGCATCGCCCCAGGTCGCCATGAATAGTCCACAGTTGTCCGACAATCTGATTCCCGGACGCCGGACAGTCACAGTTGCGTCACGACACTCCGAGGATGGCCCCCCGCAACCCCCCGGGGGACTGCACAAGCGTCACCGCTCTCGATACCGTTGACGGCGATATGGGCCCGTTGATGACGCACAGCGCAGACCACCCGTCCACCTCCGAGAAGACGACCGGACCAGGCTCCGACCTGGAATTCCGCCCTCCCACCATGGAGGAGGGCGCCGCCATGTGGCGGATCGCCCGCGACAGCGGCACGCTCGACCTGAACACCTCCTACGCCTACCTGCTGATGGCCCGCGACTTCGCGGCGACCACCCGCCTGGCGGTGCGTGAGGGAGAAGCTGTCGGGTTCGTGCTCGGCTACCTGCGACCTTCAGCGCCGCAGACCCTGTTCATCTGGCAGATCGCCGTGGACGAGTCCCAGCGCGGGCAGCGCCTCGCCGCCCGCCTGCTCGACGCCCTGCTGGCGGACCTCCCGCAGGTCGCCACGCTGGAGACCACCATCACGGCGGACAACGCCGCGTCCCAGCGGCTGTTCGCCTCCTTCGCCGAGCGCCATGGCGCCGAGCACACGATCGAGCCCCTCATCGAGGAAGCGCACTTCCCCGACCCCGGGCACGGCGCCGAGCTGCTGCACGTGATCAGCGGACTGCACGCCGGGACCTGAGCCCGAATCCCCACGAACCACCCGTCGGCGCGGGCGCTTCCGTGCGCCCACGCGCCATCCACAGACCAACGAACCACCACCCAGGGAGATGTCATGACCATGACTGCACCGACCGAGACCACCGTGAAGCCCGAGCTGACCGACGAGGTCAGCGCCCCCACCGTCGACCCGACCGAGCTCGAGTCCGGCGTCCGCAGCTACTCGCGCGGCTGGCCCACCGTGTTCACCCACGCCAAGGGCTCCGTGCTGACCAGCGAGGACGGACGCGAGTACATCGACTTCTTCGCCGGTGCCGGCACCCTGAACTACGGGCACAACCACCCCGAGCTCAAGAAGGTCGTCATCGACCACTACCTCGAGGATCGGGTGGTGCACGGCCTGGACATGTTCACCGACGTGCGCCGCGAGTTCCTGCAGACCTTCGACGCGAAGATCCTGAGGCCCCGCGGCCTGGACTACAAGGTCGCCTTCCCCGGCCCCGGCGGCACCAACGCCGTCGAGGCGGCGCTGAAGCTGGCCCGCAAGGTCACCGGGCGCGAGTCCGTCATCAGCTTCACCAACGCCTTCCACGGCATGACCCTCGGCGCCCTGTCCGTCACCGGCAACTCGATGAAGCGCGGCGGCGCCGGGATCCCCCTGGTGCACGCCACCCCGATGCCCTTCGACGACTACTTCGGCCAGGTCGTTCCGGACTTCATGTACCTCGAGAGCCTGCTCTCCGACGACGGCAGCGGCCTGAACAAGCCCGCCGCCGTGATCGTCGAGACCGTCCAGGGCGAGGGCGGCATCAACGCCGCCCGCGCGGACTGGCTGCGCGGCCTCTCCGCGCTGTGCAAGAAGCACGACATCCTGATGATCGTGGACGATATCCAGATGGGCTGTGGCCGCACCGGAGGGTTCTTCAGCTTCGAGGAGGCCGGGATCGAGCCGGACATGGTGACCCTCTCGAAGTCCATAAGCGGCTACGGCCACCCGCTCGCGCTCACGCTGATCAAGCCCGAGCTCGACATCTGGGAGCCCGGCGAGCACAACGGCACCTTCCGCGGCTTCGGCCCCGCCTTCGCGACCGCCACCAAGGCGATCGACCTGTTCTGGAGCGATGACGAGCTCGAGAAGTCCACCATCGCCAAGGGCGCCTACGTGGAGAGCCGCTTCAACCGCATCGCCGCCAAGCACCTCCAGCACGAGCTGATCGTCAAGGGCCGCGGCCTCGCCCGCGGTCTGCAGATGCCCGATGGCGAAATCGCCGGGAAGATCGCCGCCCGCGCCTTCGAGGAGGGCCTGCTGGTGGAAACCTCCGGCCCCTCCGACGAGGTCGTCAAGCTGCTGCCCGCGCTCACCATCCCCGATGAGCTGCTCGCCCGCGGCCTGGACATCATCGAGGCCGCCGTCGACGAGGCGCTCGCCGCCTGAGACCGCTCTTCCGTCGGCCCGCCTGCACCAGAGGGCGGGCCGACGGTCTGCGCCGGGCACCGAACGCCTGCGCAGAACCCCTGACCTGGACCATCCACCGGAAGGACACCCCCATGCTCGTTCGCTCGCTCGCCGAGGTCGAAGGCACCGACGCCGACATCAAGTCCGACACCTGGCGCTCCAAGCGCATCATCCTGGCCAAGGAGGGCGTGGGCTTCTCCGTCCACGAGACCACGCTGTACGAGGGCACCGAGAGCTACTTCTGGTACGCCAACCACATCGAGGCCGTCTTCATCACCCACGGTGAGGGCGAGATCGAGGACCTGGCCACCGGTGAGGTGCACCAGCTCGCACCGGGCACCCTCTACCTGCTCAACGACCACGACAAGCACAAGGTGCGCGTCCGCAAGGAGATCCGCTGCGTGTGCGTGTTCAACCCGCCGGTCACCGGCCGCGAGGTCCACGACGAGAACGGCGTGTACCCGCTGATCACCGAGGACGCCTGAGCACGGCAACGGTTGAGCGCTGAGCCTCAGCGCCCCGCATGACGGAGCCCGGCAGGACCGATGTCCTGCCGGGCTCCGTCATGTCCTGCGTCGTGTCCAGCGGCGGATTCAGCGGGCGGGTGCTCCGCCCCCGCGGGCATGGGTGATCGCGGCGATCCAGGCGGCCCGGCCGGTGACCACGAAGCTGCGCACCGTGCCGTCCCGCAGGGCGATGGCGATCGAGTTCGGCAGCAGCGGAAGCACCCCGAGCAGCTTCGTCCAGGCGGTGCCGACCTCGGCGACCAGTGAGAGCGGCAGCTCTGAGGGGCCGCTGCGCACATTGAACGAGTGAGCGATGAACACCAGGCGCGCGGTGGTCAGGAACAGCTTCCCGCCCGCCGTCTCGGCGCCGCGCTGCATGTTCGCACTCCCGCTGCGCACGAGGGACTCCCCCGCGGCGAGGGGGAACGGGAGGACCGCGGGATCCTCGATGCTCACGCCGTGCGCCGACGCACGATCAGCAGGATCACACCGATCGCCAGCAGCAGGAAGCCGAGTGCCCCGCCGCCGATGCCCAGGAAGATCCCGCCGACTCCGGCCAGGATCCCTCCAACAGAAGCCGGCGGGCCGACCGCGACAGGGGTGCCGCCGCAGTCGATGGTGTATTCGCCGCCCTCTTCCGCAGTGAAGGAGTCGACGGACACCCAGCTCGTCTCGCCGTCCTGGAAGCTGCTGCTCTGCGAGGTGCCTGCACCGACTGCAGGACCGTCCACCATGCAGGTCGGGGTCGGTGTGCCCTCCTCGACGTAGATCTGGAACGTCTCGTCGGCCTCGGCGATGACTGTGCCGCTGCCGCTGTCGAACTCCTCGAGCTCGCTGATGTCACCGATGGCGCCGCCGATGCCTACCACCGCCAGGATCACGCCGATGATCACGCTGAGGGCGAGGATCACGGAGCCGAGGATGATCAGGACCTTCGGCGCCTTGGACGGCTTCTTCACGGGTGCGCCGGGGCCGCCCTGGGGCGCGGAGTAGCCGGCGCCGGATCCTGCATAGCCGCCGTCGGGCGCGGAGTAGCCGCCCTGGGGGCCGGTGCTCTGGCGCCCGGGCTCGCCCGGGGAGGGCATGCCGCCCTGCGCGGGGATGCCGTGCTGGGGGGACAGCGGGCGGGACGATGGCTGCTCAGAGGGAGGCTGGGTCACGGGGAGCTCCTGACGTTCTCGAGGGCGACGGGGCCAGGCTACCGTCCGCCTACCGCCCGCCCGCAAGGCCGCTCCCCTGCGGCCTAGACTCGCCTTCATGCCCGATCCCTTCGTCCTCGCCGCCGATGTCGAGACCGAGCTGGTCGAGAAGCGCTCCCGGTTCCTCACCCGGCTGCACCGTGTCCAGGAGGTCGAGCAGGCCGATGTTCTGCTGCGCGCGGCCCGGACGCAGCACCCCGATGCCCGCCATCACTGCACCGCCCTGGTGCTGGGCGAGACCGCGGAGCGGGCGGAGATGCACCGCTCGAACGACGATGGCGAACCGTCCGGGACCGCGGGGATGCCGATGCTGCAGTCCCTGCTGCATGCGCGCCTGGTGGACACCTTCGCGATCGTGATCCGCTACTTCGGCGGGGTGAAGCTCGGTGCGGGAGGGCTGGTGCGCGCCTACACCGCCGGGGTCGAGCTGGCGGTCACGGCGGCGACCCTGCTGCGCCGCACCGAGCTGGTGATCGCGCAGATCGAGGTGCCCCCGGCGGAGGTCGGCATCGCCGAGAACTCGGTGCGCCTCTGGGCCGCCGCCCGTGGCGCTGCGGTCGTGCCGACGCAGTACTCCGCCCGCAGCGCGCTGCTGACGGTGCTGGTCGCGCCCGAGAACTTCGACGAGCTCGCGGCGGACACCGCCCGCTGGTCCTCAGGGCGCCGCACCGTCGAGGACGCAGGGCGGCGCACGGCCGACGTCCCGCTCTGAGCGCCCGGGGCTTCGAGCACCGCGAGCTCCGAGCGCTGGCGGCTCCGCGCACCGGGGGCTCTGAGCTTCGTGCTCAGATGTCGTCCTCCGCCGGAGGCCCGCCCTCGTTCTCCCAGTTCTCCAGCCGCTTCACGGTGCGCGGATTGAACTTCTGACGCACGCCATGGCCGAAGCCGGCGTGCTCATCCGCCGGCAGCAGTTCGATGCCAAACTCCTCGAGCGCGACGTGGAGCCGCTGCTCCTGCTCCGGTGTGAGGACGCGGAGCCCGCGCTCCAGGCCACGCAGGTGCTCGACCTCCAGGCCCGACTGCTCGGAGAGGTCGAGGAGGGAGACCTGGGCGAGGGCCCGCGCAGCCCGGGCCAGATCCGCGGTGATCAGGGGCGCTGTAGTGGTCATGACTCCAGACTGGCTCATTGCGCAGGAAAGCACCAGGGCACAGCCGGGCAGGACCAGACGGGAGCCGGCCGGGGCGGGGCGGGGAGAGCAGGCGGGAGCGGGATAGTGCGCACGAGAGCGTGCAGGCCGGGGCATGACAACGGCGCCGCCCCGGAAGATCCGGGACGGCGCCGTCGAGGGTGCGGCGCCCTTAGGCGCACGCGTCAATCAGTCAATCAGAAGCTCAGGCGCGGTTCTTCGTCGCGAGGCTGTAGATGAACATGACGATCAGGGCGCCGATGACGGCGAGCAGGATCGTCCAGAGGCTCCACGGGTTCTCCATGATGCCGCTGATGCCCGAGCCACCGAGGAGACCGCCGATGAAACCGCCGACGATCGCGCCGATGACGCCGAGGACGATGGTCGTCCCGAGTCCCATGGACTGCTTGCCGGGCATGAGGGCCCGAGCGATGAGACCGATGAGCGCGCCGATGATGATCCAGGAGATGATGAGTCCGATGAGGCCCATTGTCGAATGTCCTATCTACGAGGGGAAGAGAAGGGTACAGCCACACCATTCTGGTCGTTTCCCCTCGCCTCTTCGCGCAGGACTGTGAACACGCTGGTCACAGAGGCGACCGAGTGGTCCATAAACCGTTATTGAAACTTGGGTCACCTTGTGTGCGGGAACTTCGGGGAGCCCCGATTACCCTCTTCTCGCGTCTCGCCCACCACCCGCTGGTCCGCTCCTGGACGGTTCCGCGTCATCTTGAGGGGACACACTTCTGCTGTGAATGACTTTGCACATCTCCTGCCCGAGCTGCTCGCCGGGAACAGGGCGCCCGCGCCGACCACTTTGGTGGCGCTCTTCCGCCAGGTCGTGGCGGAGTCCGGGGACGCCCCCGCCGTGGACAGCGGGCTGGACACCCTGACCTATTCCGAGCTGGACCGGGCCGCGACCGAGCTCGCCGCCCGCCTCGCCGACCAGGGCGTGCGCCCTGGCGACAAGGTGGGGGTGCGGATCAAGTCCGGCACCACCGATCTGTACGTCGCGATCCTCGGCATCCTGGTCGCCGGCGCCGCTTACGTCCCGGTCGATGCTGACGATCCCGATGAGCGCGCCCGGGTGGTGTTCGAGGAATCCGCGTCTGTCGCCGTGATCGGCAACGACCTGGTCATCACGCCCACTGCCGTCGGCCGCGCAGCCACCACAGATGGCGACAATGTTGGCGACACTGTTGGCGAGACAGCTGGCGACACAGCTGGTGACGCGACCGTCGGGCTGCGCGAGGTCGAACCCGGGGACGATGCCTGGGTCATCTTCACCTCCGGCTCCACCGGGAAGCCCAAGGGGGTGGCGGTCACCCACCGCAGCGCCGCCGCCTTCGTGGAGGCCGAATCACGGATGTTCCTTCAGAACTCCCCGATCGCCCCCGGCGACCGGGTGATGGCCGGGCTCTCCGTGGCCTTCGACGCGAGCTGCGAGGAGATGTGGCTGGCCTGGGCGTACGGAGCGTGCCTGGTGCCCGCGCCGCGCTCGCTGGTGCGCTCGGGCGTGGACGTCGGCCCCTGGCTGTCCGCCAACCGCATCAGCATCGTCTCCACCGTGCCCACCCTGGTGTCGCTGTGGCCGGACAGCGCACTGACCGAGGTGAGACTGCTGATCATGGGCGGGGAAGCCTGCCCGCCCGAGCTCGCGGCGCGGCTCCAGGCCCCTGGCCGCGAGGTCTGGAACACCTACGGCCCCACGGAGGCGACCGTCGTGGCCTGCGGCGCGATCCTCGACGGGACCGACCCGGTGAGAATCGGACTGCCGCTGGATGGCTGGGACCTCGCCGTGGTCGATGCCGAGGGGCGGCCCGTGCCCGCAGGCGCCTCCGGCGAGCTGATCATCGGCGGCGTGGGCCTGGCCCGCTACCTCGATCCGGAGAAGGACGCGGAGAAGTACGCCCCGATGCCGACTCTCGGCTGGGACCGCGCCTACCGTTCGGGCGACATCGTGCAGAACGACCCCGCGGGGCTGCTGTTCGCAGGCCGGGCCGACGACCAGATCAAGCTCGGCGGCCGCCGCATCGAACTCGGCGAGATCGACGACCAGCTGCTGCGCCTGCCCGGCGTGGTAAGCGCCGCTGCCGCCGTGCGCTCCACGAAGTCCGGCAACCAGCTCCTGGTCGGCTACCTCACCGTCGACGCCGGCTATGACGCCACGATCGCCAAGGAGCTGCTGCGCCAGCGGATGCCCGCCGCGCTGGTGCCGCGCCTGGCGGTGATGGACGAGCTGCCCACCCGCACCTCGGGGAAGATCGATCGCGACGCGCTGCCCTGGCCGCTCGCGCGCCGCGGAGCACCTTCAGCGGCATTGTCCGGCACCGCCGCCTGGATCGCAGAGATCTGGGGCGAGGTGCTCGGCGCCGAGGCCACCTCCGGAAGCGATGACTTCTTCGACTTCGGCGGCGGCTCCCTCACCGCCGCGCAGGTGGTCAGCCGGCTGCGGGAGAAGCATGCCGAGCTCGCCGTCGGCGACATCTACGCCCATTCCACCCTCGCCTCCCTGGCCGCGTACCTCGACGAGATGGGCACCTCCGCGGTGGCGAGCGACCGCACCGTGGCGCCGCTGCGACGCCGCACCCAGGTCGCCCAGCTGCTCGCGCTGGTGCCGCTGCGGGCGCTCGCGGCACTGCGCTGGATCACCTGGCTGATGCTCGCCTCCACCCTCGGCGCGGCCCTCACCGATCTGCCCTGGCTGGTGGCCTTCCCGCTGTGGCTGGTGATCCCGCTGGCCGTGGTGATGCTGCTGCCGCCCGGTCGGATGATGCTCGCCGCACTGCTGGCACGGGTGCTGCTGCGCGGGGTGCGGCCGGGCAGCCACCCCCGCGGCGGCCGAGTCCATCTGCGGCTGTGGCTGGCGGAGAAGGTCCAGGAGGAGCTCGGGGCGACGAACCTCGCCGGCGCCGCCTGGTTCCCGCTGTACGCGCGCCTGCTCGGGGCGCGCCTCGGCAAGGACGTGGACCTGCACACCCTGCCCCCGGTGACCGGGATGCTGGAGATCGGTGACGGCGCCTCGATCGAGCCCGAGGTCGACCTCGCCGGCTACTGGATCGATGGCGACCGGCTGCGGATGGGACAGATCCGGATCGGCGAGCGCGCCCGCGTCGGGGCCCGCAGCCTGCTCGGTCCCGGCGCGAAGATCGGCCCGGAGGCGGAGGTCGCGCCCGGCTCCGCCGTGCTCGGCACCGTCCCGGCGGGCGAGTTCTGGTCCGGCTCCCCGGCCGAGCGCCAGGCGAAGGCCCGCGGTCCCTGGTCCACCGACGCCCCGCGGCGCCGTCCGCTCTGGCTGCTGGCCTTCGCCGCGCTCTCCGTCCTGATCGCCGCTCTGCCGGTGGTGGCGATGCTGACCGGCGCGGCGGTGCTGCTGCCGGCCGTGCATGACACCGACAGCTTCGGTGCGGCGGTGCTCGCCGCGCTGCCCTGGCTGCCGCTCGCGGCACTCGCGGGCTTCGGCGCTCTGATAGTGCTGGTCGTGGTGCTGACCCGGTTGCTGGCGCTCGCGATCCGGCCCGGTCACCACCCGGTCCGCTCCGCGGCCGGGGTGTCCATCTGGGGGACGCTGCGCCTGCTCGACGAGGCGCGCACCTGGCTGTTCCCGATCTATGCCGGGGCGCTCACCCCGCTCTGGCTGCGCCTGCTGGGCGCCAAGGTGGGCAAGGGCGCGGAGATCTCCACGGTGCTGCTGATCCCGAGCCTCGTGCAGGTGGGTGAGCATTCCTTCCTGGCCGACGACACCTTGGTGGGCTCCTATGAGCTGGGCGGCGGCTGGATCCGGGTGGAGCACGTCAAGGTCGGCAAGCGCGCCTTCGTAGGCAACTCCGGGATGCTCGCCGCCGGGCGCAAGGTCCCCAAGCAGTCGCTGGTCGCGGTGCTCTCTGCCGCGCCGCGGCGCAAGACCGCGAAGGCCGGCACCTCCTGGCTGGGCAGCCCGCCCCGCAAGCTGCGCCGCACGGAGGGCGAGCACGACTCCTCCCTCACCTACGACCCGCCCACCGGCCTGCTCGTGCAGCGCGGGCTGGTCGAGACCGGCCGCATCGTGCCGCTGCTGCTGGCCCTGCTGCTCCCGGTGGCCGTCGGCGCAGTGCTGTTCGCGCTGCTGCTGCAGGACAGCTGGGGAGTCATCGCCGCGGTGGTCCTCGGCGGTCCGGTGATGCTCGCAGCCGGAATCCTCGCCGCCGGGATCACGGTGGTGGCCAAATGGATGATCATCGGCAAGCACCGTCCGGGCGAGCACGCCCTGTTCACGCCCTATGTGTGGCGCTCCGAGCTGGCCGACACCTTCACCGAGGTGCTCGCGGCCCCCTGGTTCGCGAATATCACCGCCGGCACCGCGGCGCTGAACCTGTGGCTGCGACTGCTCGGTGCGAAGATCGGGCCGGGCGTCTGGTGCGACCCGTACTGGCTGCCGGAGACGGACCTGGTGACCCTCGGCGCCGGCTCCACGATCAACCGCGGCTGCGTGGTCCAGACCCACCTCTTCCAGGACCGAGTGCTGAGCATGGACACCGTCACCCTGGGCGAGGGTGCCACCCTGGGCCCCGGCGGCGTGATCCTGCCGGCGGCGTCGATCGATCGGCACGCGACCGTCGGCCCCGTCTCGTTGGTGATGCGGGGCGAACGCGTACCACCCGGCACCCGCTGGACGGGCAACCCGATCGGCCCCTGGGAAGAAGAGGACGGCGCATGAGCACCCTCCGTCGACGAACTGTGAGGAACGAACGGGAGGAGATGGACGCATGAGCGCTACTGCCACGGGCAGCGATCCGTACGTCCCCCGGCATGGGGACTCGAACTTCGAGGTGCTCCACTACGACCTGAACCTCGCCTACCGGGTCGAGGGAAATCGGCTGGACGGGGACGCGACGCTGACCTGCCGGGTCCTGGAGGAGGCCGACGCCCTCCACCTCGACCTCCACGGCCTGCATCCCCAGAAGGTGTTCGTGGACGGCCGGGCGCACGGCTTCACCCATCTGCGCGGACGGCTCACGGTGAAGCTCCCGCTGAGCCTCGGAACAGAGCTGACCGTGCGGGTGAAGTACTCCGGCAAGCCCCGCCCGGTGTCCACGCGGGCCCTCGGCTCGGCCGGCTGGGAGGAGCTGGAGGATGGCGTGATCGTCGCCGCGCAGCCGCATGGAGCGCCGACCTGGTTCCCCTGCAACGACCGCCCCGACAACAAGGCGACCTACGCGATCACGCTCTCGGCGCCGCCCGGGTACACCGTCGCCGTCTCCGGGGAGCTGCAGGGCACCAGCCGCAAGGGCAACGCGGTGACCTGGTCCTACCAGCAGACCGTGCCGATGCCGACCTACCTCGCCACCGTCCAGATCGGGCGCTACCGAACGCTCGAGCAGGCGGGCGCACCGGTGCCGGTGCGCACGATCGCCCCGCGGGAGCTCAGCGTCGCGGACCTCGAGGGCTCCTTCGCCCTGCAACCCGCGATGCTCACCTTCTTCACGGGTCTGTTCGGGGACTACCCCTTCGCCTCCTACACCGCGGTGATCACCGAGGACGAGCTGGAGATCCCGCTGGAGTCCCAGGGACTGTCGACCTTCGGCAGCAACTTCGTGGACACCGCCTGGGAGAGCGTGCGACTGATCGCGCACGAGATGTCCCACCAGTGGTTCGGCAACTCGGTCACGCTCGAGCGCTGGCAGGACATCTGGCTCCATGAGGGCTTCGCCTGCTACTGCGAATGGCTGTGGGCAGAGGAATCCGGGGTCTCGACCGTCCGGGCGGAGGTCGAGAAGCACCACACGCTGCTGGCCGACCTGCCGCAGGACGATCTGCAGCTCGCCGACCCGGGCCCCGCGCTGATGTTCGACGACCGGGTCTACAAGCGCGGCGCCCTCGCGGTGCATGCGCTGCGCCTGCACCTCGGGGATGCACGTTTCTTCGAGATCATCAGGGGCTGGCTCACGGAGCATCGCGCCGGCAGCGTGACCACCGAGCTGTTCCTCGAGCATGTGCGGCGCGAGGCCGGCGAGGAGACCGCCGCGCTGCTGTCGCCGTGGCTGTTCGAGACCGCGCTGCCGCCGTGCCCGGTGGCCGTCAGGGCGTGATAGTCGGGGCCCGGGCTCCGCTCGCCTGGGTGTCCGGCCGTTCAATGAATTGCGTATCCGCAAATCTCTCAACAAGCGGACATCACACCAAGCGGGCAGTCCACCACGCGGGCAGGTCACCCCGCCCTCGTGGATCAGAGCCGGGCGAGGGCGGCGACGTGGCCGGGCGGCGCCGGCAGGTCCTCCACCGCGAAGTCCGCCAGGCGCAGTTCACTCATCGGGGTCTGCATCCCCGTCCCGAGGGCCTTGAGCACCGCCTCCTTGCGGGCCCAGAGCACGGCGCGCTCTGGCGGGTCCGCGCGTGCAGCGGCGGCCCGTTCGCTCGGATGCAGCATCAGCTCCGGGTCCCAGCCGCGGCCGACGGCGGCGATCGATTCGAGGTCGACGCCGACGGGTCCACCGGGATTCACCGCCGTCATCAGGTGCTCCCCGCAGCGGGTGAGGCTCACCGGGACCTCGTCCCGTCGGCCCCGCGCTCGGGCCCAGGGACGGCCGTGCGACGAGGAGCCGCAGCGCGGACAGGAACGCCCCACCAGCACGTCCGTCGGCGGGAGTCCGAGCAACTCGGCGACGCGAGCGCGCAGGATCGCATCCGGATCCTCCTCCAACCGATGCAGGCGGACGATCCCGGCGGCGTCCAACGGTGCTGTCATGCCGCGCCCTTCTGTCTGCGAGCCTATCTGCGAGCCTGAGTGCGAGCCTGCCAGTGACGTCCTCGACATGCAGGACGGGCCGGGCGTGATCGCCCGGCCCGTCCTGTCATGAGGGGATCAGAAGTCCCAGTCGTCGTCTTCGGTCTCGACGGCCTTGCCCATCACGTAGCTCGAGCCCGAGCCGGAGAAGAAGTCGTGGTTCTCGTCGGCGTTCGGGGACAGCGCGGAGAGGATCGCCGGGTTCACCTGGACGGAGTCCTGCGGGAACAGACCCTCGTAGCCGAGGTTCATCAGCGCCTTGTTGGCGTTGTAGCGCAGGAAGACCTTGACGTCCTCGGTCCAGCCGACGGGATCGTAGAGGTCCTCGGTGTAGACCTCTTCGTTCTCGTACAGCTCCAGCAGCAGCGAGAAGGTGTAGTCCTTCAGCTCCGCCTTGCGCTCGGCCGAGAACTTCTCGACGGCCTTCTGGTACTTGTAGCCGATGTAGTAGCCGTGGACGGCCTCATCACGGATGATCAGCCGGATGATGTCCGCGGTGTTGGTCAGCTCGCCGTGGCTGGAATAGCGCATCGGCAGGTAGAACCCGGAGTAGAACAGGAACGACTCCAGCAGCACCGAGGCGATCTTCCGCTTCTCCGGATCGTCACCCTCGTAGTAACCCATGATGATCTGGGCCTTCTTCTGGAGCTGCGTGTTCGTCGCACCCCACTCGAAGGCCTCGTCGATCTGCTTGGTGCTGGCCAGGGTCGAGAAGATCTGGCTGTAGGACTTCGCGTGCACCGATTCCATGAACGCGATGTTCGTGTACACCGCCTCCTCATGGGGGGTGACGGCATCCGGGATCAGGGAGATCGCGCCCACGGTGCCCTGCACCGTGTCCAGCAGGGTGAGCCCCGTGAACACGTGCATCGCCATCGTCTGCTCCTCGGGGGAACGACGGCTCCAGGACTGGATGTCGTTGGACAGCGGCACCTTCTCGGGCAGCCAGAAGTTACCGGTCAGGCGGTCCCAGACCTCCTGATCCTTGGGATCGGGGATCCGGTTCCAGTTGATGGCCTGGATCGTCGCGTTCAGGTGGTCTTTCACCGCAGCCTCACTGTCGTCGAAGGGGTCGTCCGGTCGGCGCAGAGGCGCACGGGACCGTTCTCTTCCAGTCTAGGCATCGGCCCGCGCTCGGCGGGGGCCCGGCAGGCCGACGGGGCGGTGGCAATGCCCACCCCGGTCGGCGCTCGGCGTCCCTTGACTCCCGTGCTTGTCTCGGGGCGGGCGGCCGGGTCAGACGACGGCGGTCATCCCGCCGCCGACGTAGAGCTCCTGGCGAAGGCGGGGTTCTTCGGGCCAACGCCTCGGCGGGGGTCTGAGCGGGGGTGCTCTGGACGATGTCGGCAGCTGGCTCGAGAGATGACGGGAGACCGACCTTCGTCGCGTGCCGGCGACCCGCAGGCGCAGGTAGGTTCGAGGCGCTCCACCGTCGGGGCCGCTCCGTCCCGGCACCGCCCGCCAGACCAGACCGAAAGGCCCGTTGTGAGCAGCTCGGCCGCCCCGTCCTCGGACCAGACCTCGCCTTCAGCTCCGGCCCGCGCGGGCGCCGCACGCCCGCACGCCGCCCCCCGTTCCCTGGCCCCGGACATCGCCCGCGGGCTGATGCTCGCGCTGATCGCGATCGCGAACGTCTCCTGGTTCCTGTGGGGGCATGAGGGCGGCGTCGGGATGACCCCGCACGTGCCGGCGCTCGGCCCGGCGGATTCCGTGGTGCAGTTCGTAATGACGGTCGCGGTCGATCACCGGGCGATGCCGCTGTTCGCCTTCCTGTTCGGTTACGGCATGGTGCAGTTCTACCGCTCGCGCATCGATCGCGGGATGGAGCCGCGGATCGTGCGACTCATGATGCGCAGGCGGCACTGGTCGATGCTGCTGCTCGGCTTCCTGCACGCGGCGCTGCTGTTCTACGGGGACATCCTCGGCGCTTATGCGGTGGCGGCCCTGCTGGGGGTGTGGCTGCTCTTCGGTCGGCGCACCCGCACGCTGATCATCTGGGCGAGCGTGATCGGCGGGGTGATGGTGTCCTACGCCGTGTTCAGCATCGTCGGCGCGCTGGGGATCATGTTCTTCGCCCCGCCGGAGGTGCTGATCGACATGCAGCAGGGGGCGACCACACCCTTCGCCAACGACTGGTTGCGGGACCTCGCCTACGCCCAGCCGTACCTGGTCTCGATGCTGACCCGGGCCGGGATGTGGGTGGTCAGCATGGTGCCGGCCGCCGCCTTCGGCGCCCCGCTGCCGATCCTGCTGGGCTGGATCGGCGCCCGCGCCCGGCTGCTCGACGAGCCCTGGCGCCATACCCGCACGCTGCGACGCCTCGCAGTCTCCGGTATCGCGATCGGCTGGCTCACCGGCCTGCCCGAGGCCCTCGTGATCATCGGCGTCCTGCCGGTGCCGGAGGCGTTGAGCTGGACCTTCCTGGGCCTGACCTCCGTGGGAGGGATCTGCTGCGGGATCGGTTACGCAGCCGCTTTCGGCCTGCTCGCGATGCGCCTGGAGAAGCGGCCCACGGTGGAGGTGACGCCGGAGGCGGCGCCCGACAAGGCTCAGCGCAGAGCCGTGCGCGCCGAGCGGGCTGCGGCCCATGCGGCGCTCTCCCCTGCTGAGCGCGCCTACGGCGCCCTCGCCGCGGAGGCCCCCTCCACGGCGGCGGCGCCGACCGGGCTCGTACGGGCGCTCTCGGCCGTCGGCCAGCGCTCGCTGACCTTCTACCTGTTCCAGTCGCTGCTGCTGGCACCGCTGCTGGCGGCCTGGGGCCTGGGGCTCGCGCCGCACCTCAGCACCGCGTCCGCCGTCGCTGTCGCGCTCGGCGTCTGGCTGCTCTCGCTGCCGCTCGCCGCCTGGATGGACTCCCGGGGATTGCGCGGGCCCGCCGAGGTCCTGCTGCGCCGGATGACCTACGGGAAGCACGATCCGCGGGGCCGGTCCTGACCGGTCCGGCCCCGTGGCGTGACCTCAGGCGATCGCGGACGCGACGCCGAACAGCACCAGCGACAGGATGAAGCCGACGATGGCCATCGCACCCTGGATCAGGGTCCAGGTGGACAGGGTCTGCTTCATGTCCATCCCGAAGAATCGGCTGACCAGCCAGAAGCCCGAGTCGTTGACGTGCGAGAAGCCCACCGAGCCGGCGGACATCGCCATCACGATCGCCACGACCTGGAGCTGGGAGAAGTCGCTGGCGGCGATCACGCCCACCATCAGCGATGCCGCCGTCGTCAGGGCCACGGTGGCCGAGCCCTGGGCGATGCGGACGATCTGGGCGATCAGGAACGCCGCCACGATCACCGGCAGTCCGATGTCGTTGAGCGATCCGGCGACCGCATCACCGATCCCGGTCACTCGCAGCACCCCACCGAACATGCCGCCGGCACCGGTGACCAGCACCACCGAGCAGATCGGCCCCAGTGCGGAGTCGGTGATCTTCTCGATCAGGTTCCCCTTCTTGCCCGCTCCCCAGCCGAGGACGAACATCGAGACCACCACAGTGATCAGCAGCGCGACCGGAGTCTCACCCAGCAGGCGCAGTCCGGAGACGACCGGGTCGGCGAGGAACGCCTCCGGATCCGGCCGTGCGGCGCCGGCGGTGTTCAGCCCGGTGTTGAGCAGGATCAGCAGCAACGGCAGGATCAACAGGCTGATGATCGTGCTCACCCGTGGGTTCGACTCGAAGCCGGTCTTCTCCGACGTGCTGTCGAGGATCGTGGGGATCGGGACGTCCAGGCGCATGCCCAGTCGCGGGGCCAGCAGGATGCCGACCAGATACCAGATGATCACTGCGAATACGATTCCGACGAGCATCACCAGGCCGATGTCGGCGCCGACGATGCTGGAGGCGGCCACCGGGCCGGGGTGAGGCGGGGCGAAGATGTGCATCGCGCTGAACGCCACCGCCGAGGGCAGGGCGATGGACAGGAACGATCCGCCGACACGGCGCGCGACGGCGTAGATGATCGGCAGCATCACCACGAGGCCGGCGTCGAAGAAGATGGGGAAGCCCATCAGCAGGCTGGCCAGCGACAGGCCGAGGCCGGCCCGCTTCTCCCCGGCCAGGTCGATCATCCGGTCGGCGAGCAGCTGCGCACCGCCGGAGGTCTCGATCATCCGCCCCAGCATCGCGCCGAGCGCGACCAGCAGCATCACGTTGCCGAGCGTGGAGTTGAATCCGAAGCCGAGGGCATCCATGAGGCTGCCGGGGGCGATGCCGGCGATGAGCGCCGTGCCGATCGAGGTGATCATCAGGGCCAGGAAGGCGTGGATCTTGAACGCCATGATCATGACCAGCAGCACGGCCACGGCGGAGACTGCCAGGATCAGCAGTCCCGCCGTGCCCAGCTCCCAGTTCAGGACGAGGTCTTCCATGAGGGGCTCCTAGCGGAGGAGGGGAAGAGACGTCGCGCCCCTGGGACCGGGACGCGGCGGTGAGGGTTGCTCGTACCGCATCCTAGGTGCTGGTCGTCACGGCGCCGAGCCCGGTGGTGGCGGCCGCGGCGCCGTCGTCGCGCCCGAGTCCTCAGGTGCGGGCCCTGACCTGTACCCCTTCTTCCTTGCCCCGCCGGGTGGCGGCGTCGGCGATCTCCTCGAAGCGCTCGGGCCAGTCGGGGGCCCGCGCCAGCTGCGCGGCGAAGCCGGCGTCGGCGCCGTCGGGTCGGGCGCGCTGCAGCACCAGCGCGCCGCCCCCGGCCTGCGCGACCAGGCGCACGACCTGCAGCACCTCGGCCTGCAGCGCGGGGGTGACGGTCATGCGCAGCTCGTGGTCGACGCCCGAGTTGAGCAGCATGCCCAGGGACCGCTGCACCTTCGTGGCGGCACCGGCGCGACCCACCAGCGCGGGATAACCGGCCGGCGAGGCCTTGACGTCGAAGCCCACCCAGTCCACCAGCGGGGCCTCGCTCCGTGCCCCGTCCCGGTCCTGGCCCAGCAGTGCCGCGAGCCGGCCCGGGTAGGCGCCGCCGGTGTGGAGCCCGACGGCGAACCCGGCTCCGCGCACCCGGCGGGCGGCGGGCACCAGGGCGTGCTGCATGGTGGCCTCTCCCCCGCTGAACACCACCGCGTCCAGCAGGCCGTGGCGGCGGCCCAGCAGCTGCTCGAGCTGCGCCCAGCCCACTGCGCCGGGGGTGCGCGGGTCCAGGATCGCCGTGTTGTGACAGTAGGTGCAGGTCCACGGACAGCCCTGGCAGAACACGGTCGCGACCAGGTGCCCCGGCCAGTCCACACTCGACAGCGGCACCACACCGGCGATCTGCAGGTCCTCGGCGGCGACCGCAGGCACCACAGCGCCGTCGGCGCTCACGCCGTGCCTGCGGCCAGGCGCTGCTGCTCGGGCACGACGGACCCTGCCCCGACGCCCGAGGCGGCCTCGGTGAAGAAGGTGCGCTCGGCGTACTCGCCCTTTTTGCCAATGTTGAAGGACGCGACGGGGCGGAAGTAGCCCATCACCCGGGTCCACACCTCACAGGCCTGCCCGCAGCGCTCGCACTCGAGGTGCTCGCCCGAGAGGTACCCGTGGGTGGGGCAGATCGAGAAGGTCGGGGTGACGGTGAGATAGGGCAGGCGGAAGCGGGTCAGGGCGCGCCGCACCAGTTCCTTGCAGGTGGCCGCAGAGCTCATCGCCTCGTTCATGTAGAGGTGCAGCACGGTGCCGCCGGTGTACTTCGCCTGCAGCTCCTCCTGCAGCTCGAGCGCCTCGAAGGGGTCCTCGGTGGCGCCCACCGGGATCTGCGAGGAGTTCGTGTAGTACGGGTTCTGCGCGGTGCCCGCGGTGAGGATCCCGGGGAAGCGAGCACGATCCTCCTTCGCGAAGCGGTAGGTGGCACCCTCGGCCGGAGTCGCCTCGAGGTTGTAGAGGTTCCCGGTGGCTTCCTGGAACTCGACCATCCGCTCGCGCACGTGGTCGAGGATCCGCAGGCACATCGCCTGCCCCTCCTCCGTCATGAGGTCGAGGCGGTCGCCGGTGAAGTTCCGGAGCATCTCGTTCATGCCGTTCACTCCGAGAGTCGAGAAGTGGTTGCCGAGGTGGCCCATGTACCGCTTGGTGTAGGGGTAGAGCCCGGAGTCCATCAGCTCCTGCACGGTGGTGCGGCGCCGCTCCAGGGTGTCCTGGCCCAGCTCCAGCAGGTGGTCGAGCGCGGCGATCAGCGCCGGCTCGTCCCCGGCGTGGAGGTGGCCGAGCCGCGCCATGTTCACGGTCACCACTCCGATCGATCCGGTGAGCTCCGCCGAGCCGAACAGGCCGTTGCCGCGCTTGAGCAGCTCGCGCAGGTCCAGCTGGAGGCGGCAGCACATGGAGCGGATCATCCCGGGATCCAGATCCGAGTTCAGGAAGTTCTGGAAGTAGGGCAGCCCGTACTTCGCAGTCATCACGAACAGCGCCTCGGCGTTGTCCGAGTCCCAGTCGAAGTCCTCGGTGATGTTGTAGGTGGGGATCGGGAAGGTGAAGGCGCGACCGTCCGCGTCCCCCTCGGTCATGACGTCGAGATAGGCGCGGTTGATCAGGTCCATCTCTGCGCGCAGCTCGCCGTAGGTGAAGTCCTGGACCTCGCCGCCGATCAGCGGGCGCTGCTCGCGCAGGTCCGCGGGGCAGGTCCAATCGAAGGTCAGGTTGGTGAAGGGGCACTGGGAGCCCCAGCGGCTGGGGACGTTGAGGTTGTGGATCAGCTCCTGCATATGCTGGCGCACCTGCTCGTAGCTCATCGAGTCCAGGCGCACGAAGGGCGCCATATAGGTGTCGAAGGAGCTGAAGGCCTGCGCCCCGGCCCATTCGTTCTGCAGCGTCCCCAGGAAGTTCACGATCTGCCCGCAGGCTGAGGAGAAGTGCCGTGGCGGACGGGAGCCGATCGCGCCGGCCACCCCGTTGAAGCCCTCCTCGAGCAGGGCCCGCAGGGACCAGCCGGCGCAGTAGCCGGTGAGCATGTCGAGGTCGTGGATGTGGAGGTCGCCCTCGCGGTGGGCTCGGCCCGCCTCCGGACTGAACACCTCCTCCAGCCAGTGATTGGCCATCACTTTGCCGGCGGCGTTGAGGATCAGCCCGCCCACCGAATATCCCTGGTTCGCGTTCGCGTTGACCCTCCAGTCCGAGCGCTCCACGTACTCGGTGACGGTCGCGACGGGGTCGATGAGCTGCCGCGCCGTCGACTCGACAGGCAGTGGCCCGGCGGGGGCTGCGGACCGGGCGGGGGTGGGTGCGAACGCGGTCATGGGTTCTCTCCTGAGAGGTGAGGGGGTGGGGCGGGGAGAGACCTCGGGGCAGAAGCCGGGAGGCGGTCGCCGACGAGGGCGATGAGCACACGCTAGGCAGGAACCACAACATCTAGTGCTCGCGACGCGCGGCGCACACAAGCTCTAGTGGTCTTCGCGCCCGCACGCCGTCCTCCACGGGACCGAGGTCCCGACCTGGGCTCCCCGAAATCCCCCGAATACCCCCCTTGCCGTACTACGGCTGCCGTAGTACGTTATGCGCATTAGTGCGGCGGACCCACCTGTCATGCATATCCGTCGCATGCGTACCCCCACCATCCAGAGGAAGAGAGGAGCCGATGTGATCGGAGCCGACGCCATTCGCGGGCACATCGATCTGATCCTGCTGGCGATCCTCGAGACGCAGCCCTCCTACGCCTACGAGATCTCCAAGACCATCACCGATCGCTCCCGCGGCGAGTACGTCATCAAGCAGACGACCCTCTACACCGCGGTCAAGCGGCTGCAGTCCCAGGGCCTCCTCGACAGCTATGAGGACGCCTCCCCCACGGGCAAGCCGCTCACCTACTACAAGCTCACTCCCGACGGCCTCGACCAACTCGGCCTCAAGCGCGATGAATGGCGCAGCACCCGAGCACTCGTGGACCACTTCACGGAAGGAAAGGACGCCTCGTGAACGTCATCGATTCCTATCTGGACACCCTCTTCGCCCCCTACCCCGAGACTCCGCGCCTGCGGGAGGCCCGGACCGAGCTGCGCGCCATGATGGAGGACAAGCTGCAGGGCCTGATCGAGGACGGCCTCCCCGAATCCCAGGCCGTCGGCCAGGTCATCGCCGAGTTCGGCACCCTCGAGGAGGTCGCCCCGGTGCTGGGGATCAGCGCCGAGCTGGGCCGCGCCGCCGCCGCACCCGTGGTGTCGCCGGCCGCCCCTCTGGAGCTCGAGCGCGCCCGCGCCTATGTCGAGGCCGTGCGCCGTTCTCAGTGGATGCCTGCCGCGGGCTTGGTCCTGTTCGTGCTCAGCGCGGCGCCGCTGCTGCTGCTCCTCGCCGCCACCGGCGCCCAGGAGGCGTCCGCGGGCTGGGTGATCGGCGTCGGCGTCACCGCGGTGCTGGTGATGGTGAGCCTGGGCCTGCTGCTGATGATGGCGCGGAATGCGCGGCTCAGCGACTTCGAGGACATCGACGAGGGGGGCTTCACCCTCACTGCGCAGGTGCGCAGCTACGCGCAGGAGATCCACCGAGAGCACCGCCGCAGCACCCTCCTCGCCACCGCCGTCGCGATCACGCTATGGATCCTCAGCGCTCTGCCCACCCTCCTCTCCGCGCTGCTCACGGACGGAGAATCCCCCGCCACGCTGTACGGCGTGAGTGGGACGCTGGTGATCGTGGCGCTGGGCCTCGCGATCATCGCCAGGGCCGGGTGGTCCGACTCCGCGACCAGCACGCTGCTCCAGCAGAAAGAGGAGAACGAGACCCTCGAGCACAGCGACAGCCCGGCGGTCCGCGTAGTGGCGGCGCTCTATTGGCCGGTCATGCTCGCGGCCTATCTGATCTGGAGCTTCGGCTCCGGCGACTGGGGACTGACCTGGGTGATCTGGCCGGTGGCCGGGGTGCTCTACGGCGCGCTGAGCGGTCTCGGCGTGGCGCTGCGCGGGGACGATAGTGCCCGAAAGCACGGCGGGAGCAGCTGAGAGTTCGGATCCGAACTGGCGAGAACTCTGCGGCACACGCTCTCACGCCTGCGCGGACGCCCAGGACTGCCGCCGGGTCTGCGGCAGGTTCCCGCAACACATGCAGAGTGGTCCGCCCATCGGCTCGTCAACCGCCTGCCCTTTGCCCCACGTCGTGCCGGGTCGACGCCAATGCAGACCCCAAGGATCGGTGAAGCAGAACTCAGGATTCGCGACACGGTCGGGCTCGAGCATGCCGATGGCGTTCCAGTTCGTGACCTCGATTGTTCCGCTGACGCTCTCGTGCGGAGCCAGGGTCCCCACCGCGACGCCCTGGAAGTAGTCGTCCAGGGTAGTGAGGGAGTCCAGGTCATATCGACTCTCGTTGTCGTCGTCCAGCTGGTGGACCACGATCTTGACGTTGGTGACCGGGAGCGATGAGTGGTTCGACAGCTCATACGTGTAGACGAGGACCCGTTCTCGACGTCCATTGCTGATGCGTTCCCGCCATTCGCTGCGCAGTGAGATCGATCGCCGCACGACGTCCTTCTTCTCCTCGCCCCGGAGCCGTTCCGAGTCACGGTGCTGACGGACCTGCCACGCCGCGACGAGGAGCGAGAGTCCGGCGAAGAAGAGCCCGACGACAGTTGCCACTGCCTGCGCCCAGGTCCCCACATCGCCCCACACCACTGCATACGGAACAAGGCCAGAGAAATACGCCCAGAGCAACAGTCCGATCAGTGCCGCTTCGAAGCCGATAACCCCGAGCAGCACGATCGCCAGCCACCTGGAACGGCGGCCGCTGCACCACGATCGTCTCTCCCTCATGGTGCGTAAGGATATTCGATCACGATCGGGAGGGCTCCGGAGCTCACGTCGTCTCCACCGACGAGAACGCCAGGGCCCGGGCGAGGATCTTCCTCGTCCGGGCCCCGGCGTCATCTCAACGGGCGAGAGATCAGAGCATGCAGCTGACGCAGCCCTCGACCTCGGTGCCCTCGAGCGCCATCTGCCGCAGGCGGATGTAGTAGAGGGTCTTGATGCCCTTGCGCCAGGCGTAGATCTGCGCCTTGTTGATGTCGCGCGTCGTGGCGGTGTCCTTGAAGAACAGCGTCAGCGACAGGCCCTGGTCCACGTGCTGCGTGGCCTCGGCGTAGGTGTCGACGATCTTCTCGTAGCCGATCTCGTACGCATCCTGGAAGTACTCGAGATTGTCGTTGGTGAGGTAAGGGGCGGGGTAGTACACCCGGCCGATCTTCCCCTCCTTGCGGATCTCGATCTGGGAGGCGATGGGGTGGATCGAGCTCGTGGAGTTGTTGATGTACGAGATCGAACCGGTCGGCGGGACAGCCTGCAGGTAGGCGTTGTACATGCCGTGCTCCGCGACCTCGCCACGCAGCTGCTTCCAGTCCTCCTGCGAGGGCAGGTGGGCATTGGACTCGGCGAACAGTGCACGCACCTTCTCCGTCTTCGGCTCCCACGCCTTGTCGATGTACTTGGCGAAGTACTCGCCAGTGGCGTACTTGGAGTTCTCGAAGTCGTAGAACTTCTCCCCGCGCTCCTTCGCGATCCGCATCGACGCCTTGATGGCGTGATAGGTGACCGAGTAGAAGTACATGTTGGTGAAGTCCAGGCCCTCGTCGGAGCCGTAGTAGATGCGCTCGCGCGCCAGGTAGCCGTGCAGGTTCATCTGCCCGAGCCCGATCGCGTGGGACTTGCGGTTGCCCTCGGCGATGGTCGGCACGGAGTCGATGTCCGAGGTGTCCGAGACTGCGGTCAGGCCACGGATGGCCGTCTCGATGGTCTGGCCGAAGTTCGGTGAATCCATCGCCTTGGCGATGTTCAGCGAGCCCAGGTTGCAGGAGATGTCCCGGCCCATCTCCTCGTACGTCAGATCGACGTTCATGGTCGAGGGGGTCGAGACCTGCAGGATCTCCGAGCACAGGTTGGAGTGCGTGACCTTGCCGGCGATGGGATTCGCCCGGTTCACGGTGTCCTCGAACATGATGTACGGGTAGCCGGACTCGAACTGGATCTCCGCCAGGATCTGGAAGAAGTCACGCGCCTGGATCTTCTTCTTGGAGATGTTCGGGTTGTCGACCATGTCCCGGTAGACCTCGGAGACGTTGACGTCCGCGAAGGGCTTGCCGTACTCGCGCTCCACGTCATACGGGGAGAACAGGTACATCGGCTCGTTCTTCTTCGCGAGCTCGAAGGTGATGTCGGGGATGACCACGCCGAGGGAGAGGGTCTTGATACGGATCTTCTCGTCGGCGTTCTCGCGCTTGGTGTCCAGGAAGCGCAGGATGTCCGGGTGGTGGGCGTTGAGGTACACCGCACCGGCGCCCTGGCGGGCCCCGAGCTGGTTCGCGTAGCTGAAGGAGTCCTCGAGCAGCTTCATCACGGGAATGACGCCGCTGGACTGGTTCTCGATGTGCTTGATCGGCGCACCGTACTCACGCAGGTTCGAGAGCAGCAGGGCCACGCCGCCGCCGCGCTTGGACAGCTGCAGAGCGGAGTTGATCGAGCGGCCGATCGACTCCATGTTGTCCTCGATGCGCAGCAGGAAGCAGGAGACGAGCTCTCCACGCTGTGCCTTGCCGGCATTGAGGAAGGTCGGGGTCGCGGGCTGGAAACGGCCGTCGAGGATCTCGTCGACCAGGTTGCGGGCCAGCTGCTCATCACCGCGGGCCAGACCCAGGGCCACCATCACCACACGGTCCTCGAAACGCTCGAGGTACCGCTCGCCGTCGAACGTCTTCAGGGTGTACGAGGTGTAGTACTTGAAGGCGCCCAGGAAGGTCGGGAAGCGGAACTTCTTGGCGAAGGCCTGCTCCGAGAGAGACTCGATGAAGGAGAAGTCGTACTGCTCGAGGACCTCGGGCTCGTAGTACTTGTTCTCGACCAGGTAGTCCATCTTCTCGCGCAGCGAGTGGAAGAAGACGGTGTTGGGGTTCACGTGCTGCAGGAAGTACTCCCGCGCCGCTTCCCGATCCTTGTCGAACTGGATCTTCCCGTCCGGTCCGTACAGGTTCAGCATCGCGTTCAGCGCGTGGTAGTCGAGCCGCTTGTTGTGCTCGACCGGGGGCATCTCGGTCAGTGTCGCCAAAACTCTTCCAATCCGTCGTGGACCCGCGTCACATCGCGCGGAGTGCCGAACAGTTCGAACTTGTACATATGGGGGACCTCGCACTTGCGGGCGATGATGTCGCCGGCCAAGCAGTAGGCCTCTCCGAAGTTGGTGTTCCCCGCACCGATCACGCCTCGGATGTGCTTCCGGTTGCGTTCGTCGTTGAGGAACTTGATGACCTGCTTGGGGACGGCGCCACGGCCGTTGCCCCCTCCGTAGGTCGGAACCACCAGGACGAAGTCCTCGTCGACGACGAGGTGCTCATCCCGGGGGTAGAGCGGGACCCGGCGTGCCGGCATCCCGAGCTTCTCGACGAAGCGCTTGGTGTTGCCGGACACCGAGGAGAAGTAGACGAGGTTTGCCACGCCGACGCCTCCCGGGCCCGATCAGATGGCGGTGGCCTGGCGCTGTGCGCCGGCACCCACGAGGGTCTTGATCTTGTCGGGGCGGAAGCCGGACCAGTGGTCCTGTCCTGCGATGACCACGGGGGCCTGGAGGTACCCGAGGTTCATGATGCGCTCGCGTGCCGCGTCGTCCTCGGTGACGTCGACGACGTCGTAGGCGACGCCCGCCTTGTTCAGGGCGCGCTTGGTCGCATCGCACTGGACGCAGAGGGGCTTCGAGTACACGGTGATGTCCAAGGGAGGGGCCTTTCACGAGCGCCGCGCCGGGGCGCAGGACGGGAGCTTCACGGGTTGTCCGGGGGAGGTCCGAAGGACCGTGCCGCCACGCTCCGGAGCCGTGGATCAGGGGCGCAGCGATGAGTTCCGGTGCGCCGCCCGACCTCCGGTGACCCGGTACGGTGCGACTGCGTCAACACTACACCTAGTGGTGACCCGGCGCGACGACCACAAGATGTACTGAGTTACAACACTGTCATCCACAATCGACTGTTGATGGGCTGTGGATAGATCTGCAGGGTTGGGGACGAAGGGCTGGGCCACGCACGAAATCCGAGGATGCGTGCACAGAGCAGTGTGGATGAGGGGTCCGACAGCCCGTTCCTGCGGTGGATGACGCCGCTCCCCGCGACCTCCCGCAGCGCGAAGTAGTGAGGTAGGTCCCCGGCATGTCCGAGAGGACGCTCGGCGTGTCGTCGGCGTGTCCCGACAGTCGGCTCGGCGTGTCGTCGGCGTGTCGTCTTCCGGGGCCGTCGGAGGGTCCGACACGGGCCCACTGCGAGATCCGCGCGAGCCCCGGCGTTGCCCGCGCCCGCCCGCGTCATCCCCTCTGGGATCCGGGATCGCCTGGACGCGAGAACCCCCGCGGCCCAGTGGGCGGCGGGGGTTCTCAGCACTCGTGCGCGGTCAGGAGTCAGGAGCGAGGGTCCTCTGGGGCGGGAGCCGCCAGCGTCGGGCCGTCGACCGCAGGGTCGCCAGCCGCAGGGTCGCCAGTTGCATGGGCGCCAGCCTCAGTGCCGTCAGCCGCGGGGGCGTCAACCTCAGGGCCGTCAGCCGCGGGACCATTCGGCGCAGGAGCCTCCGGCGCTACGCTGCCAGCCGCGCCGTCGGCCGGGGTCTCCCCGCTCAGATGCCACACGTCGACGACCTCCTCCCCCTGCGCATCTCCCAGAGGCTCCGCGCTCTCGGGCGCGGCAGCTGTCGCATCGGCGGCGAGGGCCGCGTCGTCGGTTGCCGCTGGATCGTCATCGGCCGTCGCCGTCGCGTCGTCGTCGGCTGCTGTTGCTGTTGCTGTTGCTGTTGCAGCTGCGGTTCCAGGGGCCTCCGCTGCGGGCTCGGCGATCTCCACGATCAGCTCGGGTTCGCCCTGGGCGGTCGCGCCACCCACAGCAGCTGGCTCAGGCGCCTCGTCCTCCCGTGCCTCGCCCTCCACTGCCTCATCGCCCAGCACCTCATCACCAGGCGCTGCGTCGTGAGCCTCGTCGTCGGCGGCGTCCTTCTCAGCCTCGAGGCTGCGACCATCCGCGCCGACAATGCTCGAGAGCACCTCGCGCAGCAACGTCACCTGGGCTGCCGCCTCGGCAGCACCCGAGACCGGCTGCTTGCCCTTCTCCACGAAGGCGTGGAAGGCCTCCCACATGAGCTCCACCGCCCCCTTGGGAGCCGTGGTCGAGGTCTCCTGGACCACGCCCGACTTCTTCTCCCGCAGGGAGATCGTCGAGCGGACGTCGCTGTGCGAGGGGGCGGGCAGCTCCACGCGCATCCGTCGTCGCGCCGAGAGCACCTGCACGCTCTCGGAGTACTCCGGGGCGAACGGCAGGTAGTGCCACACCAGGCGCACCTGTGCCCCGCCGTCCAGCTCGCCGAGCAGCTCGATCGAGCCGGGGATCACTCCCTTGGGCCAGTGCCTCACCGCGACCAGGCGCGCGATCGGGCCATAGGCCGCCTCGATCACGGCCATCTGATGCGCCACGCCCGTCAGCAGGCCCTTGACATAGAGATCACGGTCGCGCTGAGTCGCACCCGCGCCCGCGCCCGCCTCGACCGCGGCCTGGAGGGCCTTGCGCCGCTGCGAGCGCACCTCGGTGGGCAGATCGTACGAGGCCGTGGTCACGTGGGCACTGCCGAACAGCGGCTGGCTCGCAGGCATCAGCACCTCGTGATCCACCATCCGCAGATCCTTGACGGGGATGTGCTCGGACATGCGGGTCACGGAGTCGTCGTACTGCTGGGGATAGGCCATCATCAGCAGGCGTCGGCCCGTCATCCGCTCGAAGCCGGCGACCTGCTCGACCTCGTCTGCGGAGAAGCCCACCGGCGGCTCCACGAGCACCGGGATGCCGCGGCGCATGAGCGTCAGCAGGTCCTCGACATGCAGCCCGTCGGTGGACAGCAGCGCGGCGTCGATCGCGAGGGTCTTGGCGCGCACCGCCGCGATCAGATCCGCGACCGTCTCGTAGCGCTTGTCCTCCTCGATCCCCCACACCTCGGAAGACTCGCGGCGCCGACGCGGGGAGTGATCCACCAGCGCGGCGATCGTGAAACGGTCCCAGCGCCTGCGCAGCACCGGGAGGTGCACGGCCTGGGCCATGGTTCCGGCGCCGATCACGGCAATGTTCAGGGTCTTGGGCATCGACTGGCTCCTCGGGCTCGGACGGGGTCGGCGGCAGCTCCGCGGGATCCTCGGCGGGCGCCGGGCCGTTCCGACAGTGCGCTCCGGACGGCACGGAGCGCACGCCTGTTCTACCACACCCCGGTGATGCCGGGCCGAGCCGCTCCCCCGGCGCGACCTGCGACGCAGGGACGGAGGTCACGCGGCGATCGGCACAGGAACCACCGGACCAGGATTATCGTGGGGCGCGGATCAGCACGTCTCAGGAGGACCACGTGGCAAGACGCTTCTACTTCGGCGCCCGCAACATCTCGCGCCCCTTCGTCAAGCTCTTCTGGAACCCTCGGGTCTCCGGGATCGAGAACGTCCCGCGCGAGGGCGGTTTCGTGATCGCCTCCAACCATCTCGCCAACATCGACAGCTTCGTGCTGCCCGTGGCGCTGCCCCGGCAGATCCGCTTCGTCGCCAAGGACACCCTGTGGACGCAGAAGGGGATCCGCGGGCGCGTCCTGCGCTGGTTCTTCGAGGCCGTCGAGGCAGTCCCGGTGGATCGCGAGGCCCTGTCCTCCGGGAAGGGTGCCCTCCAGGCCGGGCTCACGATCCTCCGCGACGGCGACGGCTTCGCGATCTATCCCGAGGGCACCCGTTCCCGGGACGGCCTGCTGCATCCGGGGAAGCAGGGCGCCGCCTGGCTCGCCGTCGAGTCCGGCTGCCCCGTGATCCCCGTCGGACTCAAGGGCACCCAGCACATGTTCTCGCGGCTGCTCCCCCACCGCGGCGCCATCACCGTGCGCATCGGCACCCCGATCCACCTCGAAGACATCGACCCCACCGCGTCCAAGGGAGTGCGGCGCCGGATCCTGAACGCCAGAATCATGGACGAGATCCAGAAGCTCTCCGGCCAGCGTCGCGCATAGGCACTGCCTGCCTATCGTCGCCCGGGCCGGGCTCGTCGTCGCACAAGTCGGGCCCTGCAGGCGCACGAGTCGTGCCCTGCAGGCGGACGGGTCTGACCCTGCTGGCATACCGGCCAAGGGCCTTATCGCCGCCGGTCCCCCCGCATACCGCCCGGCGACCAGTAGGATCTGGCCAGGCCGCGCACACCGAGCGGCGGCCGCCGCCCGGACCCCACCCGAGGAGAGCAGATGGCCGTCGTCGTCGGATTCATCCCCACTGACGTGGGTTTCAAGGCGCTGTCCGCAGCCCGCGACGAGGCGGAGCAGCGAGGTGGGCCGCTGATCGTGGTCAACGTTCTGCGCGAGGGGGTCGGAGCGGATCCCCGTCACGCCGACGAACAGCAGCTCGAGATCGCTCGTGACCAGCTGCGGCACGCCCGCGTGCGGGTCGCCTTCCGCCAGGAGACCACCGACGACGACATCGCCGATGTGCTGCTGCAGGTGCAGGAGGAGGAGAAGGCGGAGCTGCTGGTGCTGGGAGTGCGCCGACACCAGGAGCTCGCCCGTCACCTGCTGGGCCTGACCGTCCAGAAGCTCCTGCTCTCCGCCGACTGCGAGGTCCTCGTCGTCTGAGCCGACCCCGGTGAGCCGACTCCGGCGGGCGGCAGGCACGAGGCACGGCAGACACGTCAAGCACGAGGCACTGCAGGCGCGGGGCATGGCAGTCGCGGGCCACGGCAGTCGCGGGCCACTGCAGGCAGCAGACATGAAAGGGCCGGGCCGGGGCATGTCGCCCCGACCCGGCCTTGACTGCTGTGGATCAGGCGTTCAGCGGATCCCCGCCGGGCTGCTCGTCACCCTTGGCGGTGTTCACGGCCAGCGCGATGCGCTCACCGATCGTGGTGTCGACGTTCTTCCAGTACTGGAGGGCCTTGCTCAGCACCGGCTCCTCGACCGTGCTCAGCGCACCGGAGACGGTCTCGACGAACTGGTCGCGCTGGGCGTCGTTGTACACCTCGCGCACCAGGATGCCGGGCTGGATGAAGTCGCTGTCCTCGGCGTGGAGGGTGTACGCGGCGCGCACCATCTCGCCATCGGCCTCCCAGCCGTTGTCGACCGGTCCCTGCTCGTCCTGGTAGGCGCGACCGTAGGAGTTCGGCGCGTACACCGGTGCGTCCCCGCTGTGCAGGAACTGCATGAACCCCTCCTTGTCGTAGGAGTTCGTGGGGACCACCGGCTGGTTCACGGGCAGCTGGTTGAAGTTGGTGCCGATGCGGTGGCGCTGTGCGTCCGGGTAGGAGAAGACGCGGCCCAGCAGCATCTTGTCCGGGGAGACGCCCGTGCCCGGCACGGTGTTGCCGGGGCTGAAGGCCGCCTGCTCGATCTGCGCGTAGTGGTTCTGCGGGTTCTTGTTCAGGGTGAACTTGCCGACCTTGATCAGCGGGTAGTCCGCGTGCGGGACGGTCTTGGTGAGGTCGAAGATGTTGAAGCGGTAGTTCTTCGCGTCCTCATAGGGGATCACCTGGACGGACATGGTCCAGCTGGGGTTCTCGCCGCGCGCGATGGCGTCGAAGAGGTCCCGGCGGTGGTAGTCGCCGTCGGAGCCGGCCAGCTTCTCGGCCTCCTCGTTGCTGAGGAACTCCATGCCCTGGTCGGTGTGGAAGTGGTACTTGATCCAGAACTTCTCACCGGACTCGTTGACCCACATGTAGGTGTGCGAGCCGTAGCCGTTCATGTGGCGCCAGGACTTGGGCAGGCCGCGCTCACCCATCAGGTAGGTCACCTGGTGCGCGGACTCCGGGGAGTTGGACCAGAAGTCCCACTGCATCTGGTTCGAGCGCAGGCCCGAGTCCGGGGTGCGCTTCTGGGAGTGGATGAAGTCGGGGAACTTCATCGGGTCGCGCAGGAAGAAGATCGGGGTGTTGTTGCCGACGATGTCGAAGTTGCCCTGCTGGGTGTAGAACTTCAGCGCGAAGCCGCGCACATCGCGCCAGGTGTCTGGCGAGCCGAGCTCACCGGCGACGGTGGAGAAGCGGGCCAGCATCGGGGTCTTGCGACCGGGCTGGAAGAGGTCCGCCTTGGTGTACTGCGAGACGTCCTCGGTGACCTCGAGCTCGCCGAAGGCACCGGAGCCCTTGGCGTGGGGGCTGCGCTCCGGGACGCGCTCGCGGTCGAAGCGGGCGAGCTTCTCGACCAGTGCGACGTCGTGGAGCAGCAGCGGGCCGTCGGCGCCGAGGCTCAGCGAGTGCGCATCGGACTCGCGGGGAGCGCCGGTTTCCGTGGTGCTCGGGATCGTGGGATCGAAGTCGGTCATCTGCATCTCCTGGGTGGTGGGGGATTCTGACAAGCTGTGAGAAAAAGTTCGGATACGGGGGCCGGGAAGGATTCCGGAGGTCATCGGCCTCGGATCAGGGAGCGGGGGTCGAGGCGGGTCCGGCGGAGATCGAGGACGCCGACGCCGACGTAGTCGCCGCCGCGATTGCCCGGCATTCCGAGCAGACGCCCCGATAGACGACATCTGCGATCTCGATGTCGAAGCCGTGGGAGTCGTGCGGGGTCAAGCAGGGCGCCTCTCCGACCGCGCACGGGACATCCTCGAGCCGGCCGCATTCGCGGCAGACCAGGTGGTGGTGGTTGTCGTGGCGATGCATCTCGTACTGCATGCTGCGACCGCCCACCGACACCCGACGCAGCAGATCTGCATCGGAGAGGGCGTTCAGCACGTCATAGACCGCCTGGCGGGACACTGTCCCCAGGCTCTCGCGGACGGACCGGGCGATCGTCTCCGCATCGGCATGCGGGTTCGCCTCGACCGCCGCCAGCGTCGCGAGCCGCGGAGCGGTCACGCGCAGACCAGCGCCCCGGAGGGCGGAGGTGTGAGCGGTGGTCGTCATGGCTCTACCATAGCGCCCTGTCTGGACTATCTCAAGAAAGCGTCTAGGTCCGGACAGGGTGTGGGGCGTCCGGAGAGAGCGGGGCCGGGACGCACACGCAGCGGTTCAGCCCTTGGTCGCCCCTGCGGTCAGCCCGGAGACGATGTACTTCTGCGTGAACAGCGCCATCACGATCACCGGCAGGGTGATGATCACCGAGGCCGCCATCAGGCCGCCCCAGTCCACCGAGGAGTACGCGATGAAGTTGAAGATCGCGACCGGGAGGGTGCGGGTGCTCTGGCTGGCCAGCACCAGCGCGAACATGAAGTTGTTCCAGGAGAAGATGAACGCCAGGATCGAGGCCGTCGCGATGCCCGGGGTGGACAGCGGCAGGGCGATCCTCGCGAAGACCCCGATGTTGGTGAGGCCGTCGACCAGGCCGGCCTCCTCGAGGTCGCTGGGCAGCGACTCGAAGAACGACAGCATCACCCAGGCGATCAGCGGCATGGTGACGAACATGTGGGAGATGATCAGCGGCGCATAACCGCCCACCCAGCCCAGCATCGCGAACACGTAGTAGAACGGCACCAGCAGGGACACCCCGGGGATGATCCGGGCCACCAGCAGCATGCCGGATGACCGTGACATCCCGTACTTCGCCATCACATAGGCGGCGGGGACTGCGAGCAGCAGCGACAGGCCGACGGCGGCGACGCCGACGACCAGCGAGTTCAGCATGAACAGCCCGAACTGCGCCTCGGTCATCACCCGGACGAAGTTGTCCAGCGTCGGGGTGAAGCGGAACAGGCGCGTGGGATCGGTGATGTCCAGGCTGGTCTTGATCGAGGACAGGCCCATCCACAGCAGCGGGAACAGGAACACCAGGGCGATGATGCCGATCGCGACATAGCGCGCCACGTTCTTCAGGAGCTTCTGCCGCCTCATCCGCGATCACCGCTCTGGGCAAAGCGGAACAGGGCCCAGGAGGCACCGACGATGAGGAGGAAGAAGACGACCAGCACGGCCGAGGCGATGCCGTACTCGTTGTACTCGAAGAACAGCGAGTAGGACAGGATGTTCAGCGTCTCCGCCTCATGGAACGAACCGCCGCCGCGACCCTTGGTCGCGTACAGCAGGTCGAAGGTCTTCAGCGCATCGATCGAGCGCAGCAGCACGGCGGTGACCACGACCGGCATCAGCTGCGGCATCACCACGAAGCGCAGCCGCTGGAAGAAGTTCGCCCGGTCGATCAGGGCCGCCTCCTCCGGCTCCTCCGGCAGGGAGGAGAGCCCGGCCAGCAGGATCAGCGTGACCATCGGGGTCCACTGCCAGATGTCGACGAACATCAGGGTCGGCATCGCCTGGGTCGGGGAGGAGATCCACCCCTGGGGCGGGATGCCGAACCAGCCGATGAAGGTGTTCACGAAGCCGATGGTGGGCTCGAACAGCAGCAGCCACATCATCGCCACAGCCACCGGAGTGGCGACCAGGGGCAGCAGGATCACGACCCGCACGAAGCCCTGCCCGCGGAAGGGGCGGCGCAGCAGCAGGGCGATCGCCAGACCCAGCAGGAACTCCACACCCACGCAGATCACGGTGAAGTAGAGCGTCCGCCAGACGGCCGGCCAGAACCGGTCCAGGCCGGTGAAGACCTCGACGTAGTTCGCCAGGCCGACGAAGCCGAAGCCTCGCTGCAGGGAGCCGCTGGCGTCCGTGAGCGACATGATCAGCGTGTAGATCGCGGGAAACACGACCATCACGATGGTGAACAGGAGGGCCGGGAGCGCGAACAGCCACTTCATGTGCCGGTTCGCCCAGCCGGAGAAGCCGGGCGCCCCACCGGACACGGTGTGTCCCGTCGGCCGCCCGATCTGGGAGTCGGCCGTCATGGGAGGCTCAGCCCTCCTCGTCGAGGAAGGCCTGGTATTCAGTCTGCGCGGTGGTGATGGCCGCGTCGAGGTCGCCGCCCTCGATGCCGATCGGGATCGGGGCGCCGACGATGTCGCGCGCCTGCGAGACCTCGACCACGACCGGCCGGTCGTGGTCCACGCCTTCGGTGAGCGAGGCCTTGATGGTCGCGGTGAGGTTCTCGGGGAAGGCGGAGGTGGCGTCGGGGTCGTCCCAGACCGAGGTCCGGGCTCCGGCGACGCCGGCCTTGCTGATCTCGGTCATGATCTCGGCGGAGGTCGCCCATTGGATGAACGTCCAGGCGTTCTCGGTGTTCTCTGAGGCGGCGTTGATCGCGAGTGCCCAGGACGGGATCGAGTACGGCTTCGAGCCGGCGTCCCCGGCGGGCATCGGGGCGACGGCGAAGGTGTCGCCGATGCGCGACTGGGTCTCGTCGATCATGTTGTTGTAGAACACGCTGGCGTCGGTGTAGAAGGCGGCCTGGCCCTGCTGGAAGATGGCGCTGGCCTCCTTCCAGCTCATGTTGGTGGTGCCGGGAGGGCCGTAGCTGCGCAGCAGGTTGGTGTACATCTCGTACGCGGCCCGGGCCTCGGGGGTGTCGATGGTCGCGGTTCCGGCGGCGTCGTCCCAATCTCCGCCGTAGCCGTACAGGAAGCTCGAGAACTGGGTGACCGCCGCGGCGCGCTGCCCGCGGGCGACGAATCCGAAGACCCCGTCGTTCGCCTCCTGGATCGCCTTCGCGGCCGCCTCGAGGTCATCGAAGGTGGCGGGGACCTCGAGCCCGGCCGCCTCGAGCAGGTCGGTGCGGTAGTACATGACCTCCTGCTCGACCACGATCGGGACGCACACGATGCCCTCGTCGGTGGTCGCGGCGCCTTGGGCTTGGAAGTCGTCCCAGTTCCAGTCGCTCGCGCCGCTGACCTGGTCATCCAGCGGCAGCAGCCAGCCGTTGCGGGAGAACAGCTTGCCCTCCTGCAGGGGGCGCAGCATCGCGACGTCGATGTCGGAGGCGCCCGAGTTGAGCTGGACCTTGTACTGATCGGAGAGCTGGTCCTCCCCCAGCGTGGTGAGCTCGACCTTGAGGCCGCTCTCCTCCTCGAAGCGGGGCAGGAGATCCTTGACCACATCGGTCCACGGATGGTTCGAGAGGGTGAGCATCAGCGTGCCGCCCCCACCGCCACCTCCGCCGGACGAGGAGCCGCCTCCGCAGGCGGCGAGGGCGAGGGTGCCGGCTCCGAGGCCGGCACCGGCGAGAAGCGAGCGACGTGTGGGACGAGCGGACATGACAGCTGCTTTGCATCAGCATGCGCGTCGAACCAGACTCCCACACGCCGTGACGAACCTCACGTCGACTCCCCCTCTGGGGAGGTCACTATCCGGTGACGACGCCGCGGGTGACCCTCAGGGCATGCGCCAGGCCGCCCCCGGGTCCTGGGTGGCGAACTTGCCGCCGCTCACGTCGAGCAGTGCACCGGTGATGTAGCCGGAGAGGTCACCGGCCAGGAACAGGCAGAGGTTCGCGACGTCCTCTGGCAGCCCCCAGCGGCGAATGCTCAGCTGGTCCAGCTTCGTCGCCGCCGCGGACTCGTCGAGCGCGGAGAAGCCGTTCATCGCGGTGGGGATCATGCCGGGCGCGTAGGCGTTCACGGTGATCCCCCAGGGGCCCAGCTCGCTCGCGAGCACCCGCGTCATCTGCACCACGGCGGCCTTGGAGGCGCCGTACGCCGCCGCCTCGACGCTGGGGATGATCGCCGCGAACGATGCGGCGTTGATGATCCGCCCCGACTGCTGCCGTTTCATCATCGGGATGACCGCCTGGCAGGTGTTCAGCACGCCGCGCACGTTGACGGCGAAGACTCGGTCCCACAGCGCGGGGTCGAAGCTCTCCAGCGGCCCCTCGGCGTTGATGCCGGCGTTGTTGACCAGCACGTCGAGCCTGCCGTGCCGCTCCTCGATCCTCGCGATCGCCGCCCGTACCGCCTCAGGATCGGTGATGTCGCAGGTCAGGACCGTCTCGGCGAGGCCCTCCTCGCGCAGCTCGGCGAGCGCGTCGGGGTCGATATCGAGCCCCACGACAATCGCTCCCTCCCGGGCGAAGGTCTGTGCGATGGTGCGGCCAATCCCCCGCGCGGCGCCGGTGACGAGCACGACGCGCCCTGACATGTCGATCTGCATGCTTCTCCTCGGATCATGGGCTCCCGGGCGCGGGCGCGTGAGTGCGCTCTACGCTGGGCGGGACCCGATCTCGGGTCCACAGACACCGGGTCCCACTGTCGCCCCTGCTTCGGGCGTGGTCAAGGGACCGGAAGGAGAGACAGCGATGGATGCACGCACCGTCTGGGTGACCGGCGCGGGATCGGGGATGGGCCGCGCCTCTGCGCTCCTCGCGGCGCAGGACGGGAGACCGGTGGCGCTGTCCGGTCGGCGTGCCGAGCCGCTCGAGGAGGTCGCCGAGGAGATCCGCGCCGCGGGCGGGACCGCGCTCGTGGTGCCGCTGGACGTCGCCGATCGCGCAGCCGTGAAGGCGGCGGCCGTGCGGATCGGCGAGGAGCTCGGGAGCATCGAGGCGCTGGTGCTGTCGGCCGGGGCGAATGCGCCCCGCCGCTATTGGCGCGATCAGGACCTCGAGCAGTTCGCGGCGCTCACTGACATCAACCTGCTGGGACCGGTGGCGGTGATCGACGCGGCGCTCCCGGGGATGCGGGAGCGCGGCGCGGGCACGATCGTGCTGATCTCCTCGTATTCGGCCTGGCGCTTTTCGCCAGACGCCGGGGTGGCCTACAGCGCCTCGAAGACGGCGCTCGGTCCGCTGGCGGCGACCCTGAATGCGCAGGAGAACCAACACGGCATCCGTGCCTGCCACCTGTGCCCGGGAGACGTCGACAGCGCCTTCCTGGACCAGCGGCCGCAGGTGCCGGGAGCCGCCGACAGAGCCGTCATGCTCAGTCCTGAGGACGTGGGACGGGCCGTGTCGTTCGTGCTGACCAGTCCGCCGCATGTGGTGATCGACGAGCTCGTCATCAGCCCCGCGAAACCGGCCGTCTGAACCGGCTGTCTGAACGGCACCCGGAACTTCGGCCGGAACGGCATCCGGAACTGCGGAAGGGCCCCGCTCCTGTGCGTCACAGGAGCGGGGCCCTTCTGCATGCGGAGCCGCCTAGGAGAATCGAACTCCTGACCTATTCATTACGAGTGAATCGCTCTACCGACTGAGCTAAGGCGGCGTCGTCGCCGGGGCACGGCGGACCGGTTCACTGTACGTGACCTGCAGGGCCCTGTGCAAAGCAGGAAGGGGCGATCCGTGTCACCCCGTCGGCCGCCGCGGGCTCAGCAGGTCAGGCCGTCCTCCGGCACGGTGCCCTCGAGCAGGTAGGCGTCGACCTGTTCCTCGATGCAGCCGCCGGAGCGCCCATAGGCGGTATGGCCCTGCCCCTCGAAGGTCAGCAGCACACCGCTCTCGAGCTGCTCGGCGAGGCTCTGCGACCACTGGTACGGGGTGGCCGGGTCACCGGTGGTGCCGATGACCACGATCGGGCCGGCGCCCTCGGCGGCGATCGGGGCGGGCTCACGCAGCGCAGGGACCGGCCACTGGGCGCAGCCGCTCCCGCTGAACGTCGGGCCGAAGGTCGGGAACTCCTCCGCCAGGCGCTGCGCCTCCTGCGCGACCCATTCCTCGTCGGCGACCTCGGGGCGGTCCAGGCAGTTCACCGCGGCCTGCGCGAAGGTCGCGTTGGTGCGGTAGGTGCCATCCGCGGAGCGTTCGGAGGAGCTGTCGGCGATCGAGAGCAGCAGCGAGCCGTCCCCGCTCATCGCGGCGGAGAGCGCGTCGCGGCCGTAGTCCCATAGCCCGTCGTCGTACATCAGCAGCATCACGGCCGACCGGGCGAGGCTCCCGGTGAGCGGCCTTTCCGGGTCCCCGCTGTCCAGGGGGGAGGATTCCACGGCGGTGAAGAAGGAGAGCAGCTGCTGCCTGGCGTCCTCCTCGCTGCCCTTGAACGGGCAGCCCTCCCCCGCCTCCAGGCAGTCCGCGAGGAACGCCTCGGTGGCGCGTTCGAAGCCCTCCGACTGACCGGCCGCGAAGTCGTTGCTGGTCAGTGTGGGGTCAATTCCGCCGTCGAGCACGAAGTGGCCCACCCGCGCGGGGTACAGCTCGGCGTAGCTGGCGCCGAGATAGGTCCCGTAGGAGTAGCCCAGATAGTCCAGCTGCTCGGAGCCGAGCGCCGCACGCAGCACGTCCATGTCGCGAGCGGCGGAATAGGTGTCGAGATAGGGAAGGACATCCTCGGAGTGCGCTTCGCAGGCTTCGGCGACGCGGGTGCCCCATTCGATGGCGAGCTGCTGGGCCTCCGGAGAGCCGGGCTCCGCTCCGGCCGCGAGGTACTCGTCGGTCTCCTCGTCGCTGAGGCACTCGATGCCGGCGGAGCGGTTGACCCCGCGCGGGTCGAAGCCGACCAGGTCATAGGCGGTGCGCACCTCGGGTGAGATCAGGTAGGGCATGCTCTCGAGGTAGTTCACGCCGGAGCCTCCGGGCCCGCCGGGGTTCGTGACCAGGGCGCCGACCCGTTCACCCGAGGCCGCGATCCGTCCTACCGCGAGCTGGATGTCCCCGGCCTCCGGGTCGTTCCAGACCAGCGGCACGTCGATCGTGCCGCATTCGATGTCCGGCCCGTCCACGCCCTCGCAGGGTCCCCACTCGATGTCCTGCGCGTAGTAGTCCGCGTAGGCGGGATCCTCGGCGGGATCCGCAGGCAGGTCCACGGCGGCGGAGGTGCCGAGCTCCTCGAGCGCCGACCCGTCCGGTGCAGACCCGTCCGGCGCAGGCCCCGGCGCTGCTGAGGCGCCGCCGCCGTCGCTCGCCCCGTCACCGTCATCCGGCGCCCCGTCGGGCGCGGTGCAGCCGGCCAGCAGCAGGATGGTCACGGCTGCCGCGGCGGCGAGACGCGTGAGGCGGGGGTGGGCGGCGAGAGTCATGCAGGTTCCTTGTCCGTACGGGAGGCGGGCTGGACGGGCGGGGCGGCGGGATCCGCAGGGCCCGGGGGCGCGGCATGCGGTGGGCTTGGCGTGCGGGTGGCGCGGGGCCCGGCCATCCTAGGCCCCGCGCATGTCCTGCTCCCTGACCGTTCAGCCCACCTCGCGCCGGTTCCAGCGCCGGATCCCGAACACGGTCGGCACGATCACCAGCAGCAGCAGCGGCAGCAGCTCGAAGGCGGTCGCCTCCCCGCCGCCGAAGGTGATGGCGGCGGTCTGCAGGTCGACAGCGCGGATGATGTCGCTGATCACCTCGGAGCCGAACACCATCGCGAGGGTCCCGGCGGTGGTGATGACGAAGGGTGTTCCGATCGCGGTGACCAGGCCGATCACCGTGGACTGCAGCAGGATCGCCATCGCCAGGGAGAACAGCAGCGTCGCCGCCATCATCGCCAGCTGGGTGGTCAGGACTCCCTCCATGCTGGAGAAGATCGCGCCCTCGCCGAGCAGCTCACCGCCCACCCAGGTGGCGGCGGCCGCGAGACCGATGGACAGTGCCATCAGCGCGAGGAACACCACCGTGGCGGCGAGCACCTTCGAGGTCAGCACCGCGAGCCGGCCCGGCCGCTGCAGCAGCGTGTTCTGGATGGACTTGTCGGACCACTCCCCCGCCACCATCATCACCGTGATCACGGGGATGATCAGGCTCAGCGGGAGTGCGAGGACGGCGAAGGTGAACTCCACGTCGGAGGTGCCGCCCGGCATGACGGCTGGCTGGATGAGCCCGCCGAGGGCGGCGAAGCCGGCGATGATCAGCACGGACAGGGTCAGCAGGAACGCGGCTCCACGGGTGTCGAGGAAGCTGCGCAGGTCGATGGCGGGTCTCATGGGGTGACTCCTCAGGTGGGTCAGTGCGGGGCAGTGCAGTGCAGTTCAGGTCAATGCGGTGCGGGTCGGGTCGGGCGGTGCCGGCCAGCGCAGGGCGGGCCGCGCGGTGCTGATCAGCGCAGCGGTGCCGGGGCGGGCTCGGGGGCGGCAGCGGTCTCCGAGAACGCAGCGGCGTTCACGGGCTCCGCGCCACCGGACTGCTCGGCGCTGCCGGTGAGGGCGAAGAATAGGTCCTCGAGCCCGCCGCCGGAGGTCGCACCCAGGGAGGTGAGCACCAGCTGCTCGCGCAGCGCCAGGCGTCCCATGTCCTCAGGGGCGAGGCTCACCTCGAGCTCGGCGTCGAGGCGCTGCTCATAGGCGATCCCGTGCTTGTCCAGGGCCTTCAGGAGGGCGGCTGCGTCCAGTGCGGTGACGCGGGTGCCCGTGCCCGAGTCGGTGGTCAGCTCCTCGAGGGTGCCCTCGCGCACCAGGCGGCCCTGCGAGATGACCACCAGGCGGTCCACCGTCGCCTCGACCTCGCGCAGCTGGTGGCTGGAGAGCAGCACGGTGCCGCCGGCTGCGGCGAAGGAGCGCAGCAGGCGGCGCATCCAGCGGATCCCCTCGGGGTCCAAGCCGTTCGCGGGCTCGTCGAGGACGAGCACGGCGGGGTCACCGATCAGCGCCACCCCGATCCCGAGCCGCTGGCGCATGCCATAGGAGTAGCCGCCTACGCGCTTGCCCCCGGCGTCCTGGAGACCCACCTGCTCGAGCACCTCGTCGGCCCGGGAGGCGGGCATCCCGATCGTGCGGGCGGTCAGCCGCAGCGTCTCCAGGCCGGTGCGGCCACCGTGCAGGGCGCGGGCATCGAGCATCACCCCGATGGTGCGTGCGGGGTGGGAGAGCCGCCGGTAGGGCTCCCCGCCCACGAGCGCCTCGCCGGCGTCGGCCTGCGCCAGGCCGGTCAGGATGCGCAGCGTGGTGGACTTGCCGGCGCCGTTGGGGCCGAGGAAGCCGGTGACGGTGCCGGGACGGCACACGAAGCTGAGGTCGTCGACGGCCGCGCGCTCGCCGTAGCGCTTGGTCACGCCGCGCACCTCGAGGGTGGGGCCGGAGGATGTGGATGAAGGGGTCGTGATGCTCATGGGACGAGACTCCTCCTGCATCACGCGGCCGCGACAGCGTCGCGGGGCCAGGCCGGTGGCGACGAAGGTCGGGCCGCGGGTGGTCCACGGGGACGGCAGGGGCGACCTCCGTCGATCCCGTCCCCGACCTGGGGCGAGGACCGGGCGGACGCTGCTGGTCCGGGCGGGGGCCGGGAGCTGCGCGATTACAGTGGCCACGTGGATGAACCCGGAGCCCCGAGGCGGCAGCGCTGGCAGGAGGTGCTCGTCCTCGCCGTCGTCGTGGCCGAGGCGATAGCGCAGCTGGTCGTCGTGACCTCCCCCTTCGAGCCGTGGCGCGCCGCCCTGACGCTCGTGCTCGGGAGTGCTCTGCTGCTGCGCCATCGGCACTGGCGCTGGCTGCTGCCCGTGCTGCTGGTGCTCAACGCGGCGGTGATGGCGCTCTCGGTGCTGATCATCGTCGTCTACAGCTTCGCAACCCGCAGCCACCATCGGCTGCTGACCCTGCTGGTCGCAGCGCTGGCCGTGGCCGCCGGGGCGGTGCCCTCACTGCTCTGGGTCGGGGCCGGCCCGTACATGGGCATCACCGGACTGGTGGTGAGCACGCTGATCGTCGCCGCCTCAGCCGCGACCGGGATGTACACCTCGACCCGACGCGCCCTGCTCGCCCAGCTCCAGCAGCGGGCGGAGCAGGCGGAGTCCGGACGTGCTGCCGCCGAGGAGCAGGCCCGGCGCGCCGAGCGCACCCGCATCGCCCGCGAGATGCACGACATCGTCGCCCACAAGATCTCGCTGGTCGCCCTGCAGGCCGGCGCTCTCGAGGTGAACCCGAATCTCGAGCGCGCCCAGGTGCAGCAGTCCGCCGGCCTGATCCGGCAGACCGCGACGACCGCGCTCTCGGAGCTGCGCGAGGTGCTGGGAGTGCTGCGCGGCGATGGGGAGGAGGCGCCTCTGGCACCGCAGCCCACCTGGGAGGACGTGCGCCGCCTGGTGGCCACCTCGCAGGACGCCGGCATCTCCGTGGACCTCTTCGATTTCATCGACGATCCGGTGCCCGATCAGCTCGCGCGCACCGCCTACCGGGTGGTGCAGGAGGGGCTGACCAACATCCATAAGCACGCCCTGCACACCAAGGCGCGGGTGGCGCTGATCGGCGAGCCCGGCATCGAGCTGGTGATCGAGGTCAGTAATGTTCTCCCCAAGGGGTTCACGACGGATCTTCCCGGGGCCCGGATGGGCCTGTCGGGCATCGAGACCCGTGTCACCCACGCGGGTGGCACCATCACGTCGGGCCCCACCGACGACGGACGCTTCGAAGTGAGGGCGGTGATCCCGTGGCCGACGGCGACGTGACTCGTGTAGGACTGATCGACGACGACTCCCTGGTGCGTGCTGGGCTGGCGATGATCCTGGGAGCTGATCCGGCCATCGAGGTGGTGGGTCAGGGCAGCGATGGCGCGGAGGCGGTGACACTGGTGCAGAAGCACCGCCCGGACGTGCTGCTGATGGATGTGCGTATGCCGAAGCTCGACGGGATCGCCGCGACCCGCGCGGTCAGCGCCCTGCCGAACCCGCCCAAGATCATCATGTTGACGACGTTCGACATGGATGAGTACGTCTTCCAGGCGCTCGAGGCCGGAGCCAGCGGCTTCCTGCTCAAGGACACTCCGCCCCAGGACCTCGCCCGTGCAGTCCATGTGGTCGCCGGAGGCGAGGCCATGCTCTCCCCCACCGTCACCCGACGGATGCTCTCGCACTTCTCCGACGCCAATCCGGGCTCGCGCCAGGAGCAGCACCCCGGGCTCGATCAGCTCACCGAGCGCGAGACCGAGGTGCTCGGCGCGGTCGGCGCGGGACTGTCCAACGCCCAGATCGGGATGCGGCTGTTCATGAGCGAGGCGACGGTGAAGGCGCACGTCTCGAAGATCTTCGCGAAGCTCGACTGCACCAACCGCGTGCAGATCGCGATCATCGCCCATGAGGCCGGGCTCACGGACCTCGACGCCGACCAGGTCTGAGCGACCCGGCAGCAGTCCTCACGGGTCAGCCCCAGCCGAGCTCGTGGAGGCGGGCGTCGCTGATCCCGAACAGGTGGCCGAGCTCATGCAGCACGGTCACCGCGATCTCCCGGACCAGGTGTTCGCGGGAGATGGCATGGCGCTGGAGCGGGCCGCGGAAGATGAAGATCCGATCCGGCTGGGCGTAGCCGTCGAAGACCGAGCGCTTGTCCAGCGGGATCCCCTCGTACAGGCCCAGCAGCTCGCGACCGTCGGCCTGCTCCGGTGACGGCTCCTCCTCCACCAGGATCACAACATTCGCCTCGGCGATGGCGCGGGCGATCTCCTCGGGCAGCGAGTCCAGGGCGTCATCGACCGCTTCCTCGAACTCCTCGCGACTGATCCGGATCATGGAGCCATCGAACCATGCGCGGGCCGTACGTGGCGGGCTGCGCGCGGGACGTGACGCGACAGCCTGGAACTGCGCCGCATCGTGTCGGATACGACGCATCCATGCCGAACCCGGAGGCATAGATCGCCAGAGATGGGTATGCTCTGCGTCGGGCAGTTCTGCTGCCCGGGCCCCCATCGTCCAGTGGCCTAGGACACCGGCCTTTCACGCCGGCGACACGGGTTCGAATCCCGTTGGGGGTACTTCGCTCCAGGTGCGACGGAAACGTCCGGACCAGGCGAAACGGAAGTGCGAGACGGCTCACAGCCAGTTTGGTCGAGAGCCATCTGAACATCCGGTAGAGTTATTCGAGTCGAAGCGAGTACGCGAAGCGCACAGACACGCATGGCCCTGTAGCTCAGTTGGTTAGAGTGCCGCCCTGTCACGGCGGAGGTCGCCGGTTCAAGCCCGGTCAGGGTCGCCATCGAAAGCAGGCCCCGGAACATCGTTCCGGGGCCTGCTTCGTTCTCTGGATCCCCCAGCAGCCGACGCAGGTTCGAGTCCCCTAGCGGGGCATATGCCACCGCTCGCAGCTCACCCCCTCCGCTCGTTTCCCCTTACGCTCGAGGGATGAGCACCTCCCTGCGCAATCACCGCATCCGCCTCGCCTCACGCCCCCAGGGCGAGCCCGTCCCCGACGACTTCACGCGCGACGTGAGCGAGGTCCGGTCCCCCGAGGCGGGCCAGGTGCTGCTGCGCACCCGCTACCTGTCCTTGGACCCCTATGTCCGCGGCCGGATGAGCGCCGCGAAGTCCTATGCGTCGCCGATGGAGGTCGGGGACGTGATCGTCGGCGGCACCGTCTCCGAGGTGGTCGAGTCCGCGGCCGACGGCTTCGCGCCGGGCGACACCGTCCTCTCCTACGGCGGCTGGCAGGAGTACAGCGTCGAACCCGCCGCGCAGCTGCGCCGCCTGGACCCCGCCGCCGCCCCGGTCACGACCGCTCTCGGGGTGCTCGGCATGCCCGGCTTCACCGCCTACGCCGGTCTGCTCGCGATCGGAAAGCCCCAGCCCGGGGAGACCGTCGCGGTCGCGGCGGCCACCGGGCCGGTCGGCTCTGCCGTGGGCCAGATCGCGAAGATCCACGGTGCCCGCGCGATCGGCATCGCCGGCGGCGAGCAGAAGGTCGCACGCCTGCAGGAGCTCGGCTTCGACGCGGCGCTCGACCACCGGGCCCCGGACCTGGCCGGCAGGCTCGCCGCGGCCGCCCCCGACGGCATCGATGTGTACTTCGAGAACGTCGGCGGCACAGTGTGGGACGCGGTGCTGCCACAGCTCAACGAGTTCGCGCGAGTGCCGGTATGCGGGCTGGCCGCGAACTACAACGCGACCTCGCTGCCCGAGGGCCCCGACCGCAGCGGGCAGCTCATGGGCGCCATCCTCGCGAAGAGCCTCACCCTGCGCGGATTCATCCAGCGCGAGTTCGTCTCGGCGATGTTCGAGGACTTCCTGCGGGACATGACCGGGTGGCTCGCCTCCGGCCAGGTGCAGCACACCGAGGACATCACCGAAGGGCTCGACCGCGCCCCGGAGGCGTTCGCGGGCATGCTGCGGGGCCGGAACTTCGGCAAGGCGATCGTCCAGGTCTCCTGAGCAGAATCCTCGGCCCGACCGCGTCTCGTGGCGTGCCTTACACCACGCCGATCTGGTGAGGTGCCGGCCTCTCCCGCCTGGTACTCTGTTCCCTGGTCGCCTCGGCGGCCGCGGCTCTGTAGCTCAGTTGGTAGAGCGTTCGACTGAAAATCGAAAGGTCACCGGATCGACGCCGGTCGGAGCCACCACCACGAAGCCCCCTGGTACGCCAGGGGGCTTCGTCGTTCTCCAGGCTCGATCTCCTGCTGGGTCCGCCCTCGCGCTAGGTCCGACCCCGTGCTGAGTCCGGCCCCGTGCTGAGTCCGGCCCCGTGCTGAGTCCGGCCTCGTGCCGGGCCCGGTCTGACACTGTGCCCGGTCTTGTGCCGGGTCCTCCACCGCCCTACCGTCGGCCTGGTGAACCCCCGCGACGTCCTCCCTCTCCTCCACGCCGAGCGCCTCGCTCTCGCCGATGCGCTGCGGGACGTGCCCGACGTGGACTGGGAGCGTCCTTCGCTCTGCGCCGGGTGGACGGTACGGGATGTGCTGACACATCTCACCGCCGCAGCGCGCACCCCGACCCTCCCCTGGCTCATGAACATGGCCGCCGCACGGTTCGACACAGACCGGCACAACCAGCGCCTGCTGCACCGGCATCGCGCTGCGGATCCGGCCCGCGGGCTGGCTGCCTTCCGTGACTCGGCGATGTCGTCGGCCGCACCGTTCGGGGAGCGGGCAGGCATGCTCGGAGAGGTCGTGGTGCACGGGCAGGACATCGCGCGACCGCTCGGCCTGCCGCTGGTCCCCGCGCGCGAGGCGGTACGGGTCGTGGCCGAGTTCTTCGCGAGCAAGGACTTCGCCGTCAACAGCCGCACGCTGGTGCGAGGACTGCGCCTCGAGGCGACCGACGATGACCTGGCCGTCGGCGACGGCCCCGAGGTGCGCGGCACAATGCTCGACCTCGTCATGGCGATGGCGGGACGTACCGCTGCGCTCGACGAACTGGAGGGAGCAGGCGCGGAGGTGCTCAGGGAGCGGCTCGCCCAACCCTGAACGCGGCGACCGGGCGACGTGCCCGGAGCTGGGCGGGACGGATCAGGACCGGCTCAGTCGTCCGTCGGCTCCTCCAGGTCCATATCGACCATCCCCCGCTCAGCCTCGACGGCTGCGACGATCTCCTCCACGGCTTCGTCGAGCGACATCTGGCTGGAGTCAATGATCAGGTGATAGCGACCCTCGTCGGTCGGCTCCCAGTGCATGAGCCGGCGCGACATCCGCGGCCGCATACGGTCCTCGCGCACCTGCCGCTGCTCGGCGACCTCGCGGGTGATCCCGTAGTCCGCGGCGGCCCGGTCCACGCGGTCCTGGACATCTCCGATCATCCGGATGTGGACCGCGCCGCGCATGTTGTCGAGGATCGCGGTCGCATCCCGTCCGAGCACCACGCCGCCGAAGCCTTTGACCAGGCCCATCACCTCGTCGATGTTCTTGGAGACCAGATTGGTGCCCACCTGCGCGTCTCCGGAGGCGGTGGCGACGTTGACGTCCATCCCCGGCCAGGAGAAGGAGTGCAGCCATCGCAGGGACCTGCCGGTGGTGTCGTCGGCCAGCACCTTCGGGTTGGAGGAGGACGCCCGTTCGAGATCCTCGGAGCTGAATGCGAGGCCCGCGTACGGCACCCCGAGCTTCTCGGCGACGCGCGGAGCCACGTAGGAGGCGCCGGCGCCGTAGTCCTCGTTGACGGTGACCACCGGGCGGCGGGCGATGAGCTGGTCGCCGCGCGAGGCGAGCACCACTCCCGCGCCGGGCGCGGTCTCCCCCAGGGCGCTGCGTGCTCGCCGCTGGTGGAGCTCCTTGACGATCCCGGTGTGCTCCTTCGCGGTGAGCGGGTACAGGAGCATCACCAGCACCGCGATCAGGCACAGCACGGCAGGTGCCCAGCCGGCGGCGAACTTGATGCCCTGCACCGCCTGGTCGGGCTGGTCCGGAGCGCCGGAGACGTAGCCGAAGGCGGCGATGATCGCGCCGCCCAGGAAGCCGCCGATGCCCTGGCCCGTCTTGCGGACGAAGGAGAGGATCGAGTAGCTGCCGCCCTCGGCGCGGGTGCCGGTCCTCCATTCGCCGTAGTCGACGGTGTCGGCCTGCATCGAGAACATCAGCGCATTGGTGCCGCCGAAGCCGATGCCGTAGATGAGGAAGGCCAGCAGCGTCATCGGCAGGTTCCCGGTCGGGGTGAGGCCCACGATGCTCAGGCCCAGCACGGCGAACATCGCCAGGCCCACGTAGCTGGTGCGCTTGCCGAAGCGTTCCGAGATCCGCGGGATCACCGAGGCGATCGCGATCGTGCCGACCGTCTGCAGCAGGAACAGGAGCGCGAATTATCCGGCGCCGCCGACCACGTCGCGGGCGTAGTACATCATCACCGCGTTCATGGTGAACGAGCCGCCGAGCAGGAACAGCGCTCCCACGCACAGCACGATCAGCGGCTTGTTCCGCCGCACCATCGACATGGTGGTGCGCAGGTTGACGGTGCCCGTGCCGGCCGTGACGACCTCCTTGGTGTTGCGGAAGCAGACCCAGTAGAAGACGAGCGCGAGGGCGGCCAGGACCAGGGTGGCGATCGTGAATTTCAGGCGGATGCCGTCGACGGCCGTGTTCTCGAACTGCGGGGAGAGCACCATCGACAGGATCACGCCGGTGACCGCGCCGCCGATGGAGCGCGCGCCCGCCAGGCGTGAGCGGTCGGTGCCGCCGATGCCGAGCCGGTGCCTGGTCCGCCCCAGCACCAGGTCTGCAGTTCCCGCGTCTTCCTTCTCCCACCGCCGTAGGCTGGTCCTCGGATCAGCCCGGCCCCGTGCCCGGGCGCTCGACACCCAATGGAGGACGACGATGTCAGCCGAGAACCCGGACCTTGCGATCGCCCAGGCGGCGACCCTGCAGCCCATCACCGAGATCGCCGAGAGGGCCGGGGTGCCCGCCGAGGCCCTGGTGCCCTACGGCTCCTACAAGGCCAAGGTCGATGTGCGGAAGATGACGCCGACGGGGACGACCGGGAGACTGATCCTGGTCTCGGCCATGTCCCCCACTCCGGCCGGTGAGGGCAAGTCCACCACCACGGTGGGTCTGGCCGATGCCTTCACGCTGCTGGGGCACCGGACCATGGTCGCGCTGCGCGAACCGGCGCTCGGCCCGATCATGGGGATCAAGGGCGGCGCCACCGGTGGCGGTCACGCCCAGGTGGTCCCGATGGAGGACATCAACCTCCACTTCACCGGGGACTTCCACGCGATCCAGATCGCCAACAACACCCTCGCCGCCCTGGTCGACAACCACATTCACCAGGGCAACGCCCTGAACATCGATCCCCGCCGGATCCAGTGGAAGCGCGTGGTGGACGTCAACGACCGGGCTCTGCGGAAGATCACGATCGGTCTGGGCGGCCCGACCCAGGGCGTTCCCCGCGAGGACGGCTTCGACATCGTGGTCGCCTCCGAGATCATGGCCGTGCTGTGCCTGTCCACCGACCTGAAGGACCTCGAGGCCCGCATCGATCGCATCGTGCTGGGCTTCACCTACGACCGGAAGCCCGTGAGCGTCGCCGACCTGGGCGTGGGCGGCGCGGTCACGATGCTGCTCAAGGACGCTCTGCTGCCGAACCTCGTCCAGACCCTCGGCGGGACCCCGGCGCTCGTGCACGGCGGCCCCTTCGCGAACATCGCCCACGGCTGCAACTCGCTGGCCGCGACCCAGCTGGCGCTGTCCCTGGCGGACATCACCGTCACCGAGGCCGGCTTCGGCTCGGACCTCGGTGCGGAGAAGTTCCTGGACATCAAGGCCCGCCTCGGCGGTCTCTCCCCCGACGCCGGGGTGGTGGTCGCGACCGTGCGCGCGCTGAAGATGCACGGCGGGGTCGCCAAGGACGGGCTGGCGACCGAGGACATCGACGCCGCCCTGGCCGGCACCGTGAACCTCGCCCGTCACGTGCAGAACATGCGCAAGTTCGGCATCGAGCCGGTCATCGCGCTGAACCGCTTCCCCACCGACACCGAGGCTGAGCTCGAGGCAGTGCTCGGATGGGCGAAGGAGCAGGGCTTCCGCGCCGCGCTCTCGGAGGTCTGGGCGAAGGGCGGCGACGGCGGCCTGGCGGTCGCCGAGCAGGTGCTCGCCGCGATCGAGGAGGACGCCCCGGACTTCCGCCACCTCTACGACCCGGCCGAGGGGATCGAGGCATCACTGCGGACCCTGGCTCGCGAGATCTACGGGGCCGACGACGTGGTCTTCGAGGACCGCGCACCGGCACAGCTGCGGATGCTGAAGCGCAACGGCTGGGACACCCTGCCCGTCTGCGTCGCGAAGACCCAGTACTCCTTCTCCGATGATCCCAAGGCGCTCGGCGCCCCCACCGGGCATGTGCTGCATGTGCGGGATCTGGTGCCGAAGATCGGGGCCGGCTTCGTGGTCGCGCTGACCGGCGCGATCATGACGATGCCGGGGCTGCCCAAGGAACCTGCCGCGCTGCGCATGGGTGTCACCGACGCCGGGGAGTCGGTCGGGCTGTTCTGAACTGAACTGAACTGAGTTGAGCCGGGGCGGGCCCGGCAGCCGGTGCGAGCCGGGCGGCCCGGCGGAGCGAAGGGCGCGGCGGGGCGGGCGGGCCGGCCCGGCGGAGCGAAAGGCGCGGCGGGCCGACGAGCCGGGGTGTCGGCCCGTCACCGGTGGTCGCGGCGGGCCGACGAGCCGGGGTGTCGGCCCGTCACCGGTGGTCGCGCTCGGCGACCTCCTCGGCCTCGAGCTCGGTCTCGTCGTCGAGGTCGATATCGATGATGTCCTCGTCCTCGACGTCGTCCGCGCGTTCCTCCGGGTCCACCCAGTTGGGATCCGTGAGCGGTTCGACGGTCTCGGTGAGCACGTTCTCGGGGAAGCGATCCACGTCGCCGTCGGCCATCCCCCGGTGATCGTCCCCCTCTTCGTCGATGAAGCCGTCCTCGTCATCGTCATCATCATCGGTATCTGCCAGCCGGGGGCTGAGCTCGTCGATCGCGTAGTCGCCGCCGCGCACGAAGCCGCGGCGGAAGGCGGCACGGCCCACCATGACGCTCGAGACCGGCACGGTCAGCATCTGGGCGAGCAGCACCACCAGCAGGAAGGCTGCCAGGGACCAGGAGCCCGAGAACAGCGCCGCCCCGCTGAACACCAGGATCAGCCCCAGCACCTGGGGCTTGGAGGCTGCATGGATGCGCATCAGCACGCCGTCGAAGCGGTTGAGCCCGATCGCGGAGACCACGCCCAGCAGCACGCCGCCGGCGATCAGCACAGCGGCGATGATCTCGATCGTCGTCATCGGGGCTCCTCCGTCGTTCCGGGATCACGGACGCCGCGGCGCTCGTCCTCGAAGCCGCGCCAGCCCGGCTGGGCACCGAACCCGTGCTCGTCCCCGTCCTCGAACGGCTCCGGCTGCTGCGGGGCGTCGCGCCCCTCCCCCGGCCGGCCTGTCTCCTCGAGAGCCTCCCCCGGCTGGAGCGGATCCTCCAGCGGGTCCTCGGCGGTCAGCGGGTCCTGGGACTCGGCGTCGACGAAGGTGTTGCCCGGCGTGCTGCCCGGTGTGCTGTCCGATGCGCCCCCCGGCGCCTGGTCCCAGGCCTCCGAGCTGGAGGGGTCGGGGTGGATCGCCTCATGGGGGCCGGTGTCCGTGCGCGGCTCGCGGGAGTGGCGGGTCCGGCGGCCCTGCATCGGGTCCTCGCGGGCCACGAAGCGGGCGAAGGTGACGGTGCCGATGAAGGCCAGGCCGGTGAGTCCCAGCAGTGCCGGCCCCGCCCAGGCCGCCTGGGCGTGCGCGGCGTAGAGGGCCATGCCCATCACCACCAGCGTGACCAGGGAGTCGCTGGAGATCGCACGATCCAGGATCGTCGGGCCCACCACCATCCGGTACACCACGCCCAGCGCAGCGGCCGCGAGGATGGCGGCATAGATGACCAGCAGGATCTCGAAGGTGCTCATCGCAGACCCGCCTCCTCGAGGACCTCGCGGCGGCCGACGGCCCACAGCAGCCGCTCCTCCTGGGCACGGACCTGTGCCCGCGCCTTCTCGACCTCCTCGGGAGTCCCGGTGTTGAAGGTGTGCAGGAACAGCATCCCGGTGGCGCGCTGCGCCTCGACCACGACAGAGCCGGGGATCAGGGTGCACAGCACGCCCGTGAAGGTCAGGAAGAAGTCCGAGCGCGACGCCATCCGCACAGCGATCACCGAGCTCGGCGGCTGCGGGCCCGGGCGCAGCGAGTAGTAGCCGACCTGGATGGCGGAGACCACCACATCGGCCAGGAAGCGGGCCGCGAAGAGGAGGAAGCGCACCGGGCGCAGGGTCAGCTCGTGGCCCGTCGGCGGCATCGGGAACAGCACGAAGACGAGGACGGCGACCGCGATGCCGCCCAGCACGTTCTTGAGGTCCACACCACCCCACAGCAGGCACCACAGCGCCACCGAGACCAGCGCCCAGATCCATGAATGCCGAAGGTCCCTGAAACGTCGGGAGATCATTCGTCCACCTCCTGCCCGTTGCCGTCGAGGCGGTGCCCGGCGTCATCGATCCGGTACTGCAGCTCGCCGGCGGCCTCGTCGCCGAGCACGGCGCCCACATACGGGGTGCGCTCGAGGATGGAGCTCGCCGCATTGTCGGCGTAGGTCATGATCGGGCCGGCGAGCACCGTGAGCACGAGCGAGAAGGCGATCATCGCGGCGGTCGCCCCGCCCATCACCTTGGGCAGCGGGACGTCACGGGCGATGATCTCGGCGCTGGGCTCCTGCCAGAAGGCGCGGTTCCAGATCTTGGCGATCGCATACAGCGTGAGCAGGCTGGTCAGGACGCTGATGACGATGAGGATCCAGCCCGCGGTGCGGTCGTACTGGATGCCCGCCTCGATCAGCCCCACCTTGCCGATGAAGCCGGAGAAGGGCGGGATGCCGGCGAGGTTCATGGCGGGGATGAAGAAGAGCACCGCGATCACGGGGGCCAGCTTCTGCAGCCCGCCGAGCTTGATCAGGTTGGTGGTCCCGCCGCGGTGCTCGATCAGGCCCGCCGCGAGGAACAGCGTGGACTGCACGGTGATGTGGTGGGCGACGTAGAAGATGGTTGCGCCCATGCCCAGCTGCGTGCTCATCCCGATGCCGAACAGCATGTAACCCATATGGGAGACCAGCGTGAAGGACAGCACTCGCTTGAGGTCCGTCTGCGCGACGGCGCCGAAGATGCCGATCAACAGGCTCAGCGCCGCCGCGGCCAGCAGCAGGTTCTGGATCTGCGAGGCCGGGAAGAGCAGGGTCTCCAGGCGCAGGATCGCGTAGATGCCGACCTTCGTCAGCAGGCCCGCGAATACGGCGGTGACCGGGGCGGGGGCGGTCGGGTAGGAGTCCGGCAGCCAGGCGCTGAGCGGGAAGATCGCGGCCTTGATCCCGAAGGCCACCAGCAGCATCAGCTCCAGGACCATCCGGATGCCGGGGTCCAGGCCATCCAGCCGGACCGCGAGCTCTGCCAGGTTCACGGTGCCGGTCGCGGAGTACACGGCGGCGATCGCGGCCAGGAAGATCACCGAGCTCAGCAGCGAGACGATCACATAGGTGGTGGCTGCGCGCACACGGCTGGCGGAGCCGCCGAGGGTGAGCAGCACGTAGCTCGCCGCGAGCAGCACCTCGAAGCCGACGTAGAGGTTGAACAGGTCGCCGGCGAGGAAGGCCATCGACACCCCGGCCACCAGGGCGAGGTAGGTGGGATGGTAGATCGCCACCGGGGTCCGCTCGGTGTTCTCGCTGACTGTCTGCGCGCTCGAGTACACCAGCACCGCGAGGGTGACGAAGCTGGAGACCAGCAGCATCAGCGCGGTAAGACGGTCCGCGACCAGCACGATCCCCAGCTGCGGGGTCCAGTTGCCGATCTGCAGGACCAGCACGCCCTCCTGCGAGACGTAGTAGCCCAGCACCATGGAGACGGTGAAGATCGCGGCCAGGGTGAGGATCGCGACCCAGAGCTGGATCCGGGTGTAGTGGCGCAGCAGCAGCGTGAACGCGGCACCGGCCAGCGGAAGCATCACCGGCAGCGCGAGGAGCAGTTCGATGCTCATCCCTCACCCCGCCCATCTGTGTGCTCTCGGTCGGTATCGGTGGCGGGGCCCGCGCCGGGCACGCTGCCCATGTCCTGGGACGCCTGGTCTGCAGCGGAGTGCCCTGCGCGCGGCGGGTCCTCGGGCCGCTTCCCTCCCTTGTCGGCACGGCGACGGCCGGGCCGTGGGGGCGGCGGCGCACCTCCCTCGTCGGCCTCGGTGGCGTCCTGCGGGACGTCCTCGGCACTGGTGAGGTCCGAGCCCAGCGGATCGTCGTCCTCTGCGGCGAGCAGTCCCTGGGACTGTGCCAGGGCACCGCGGCGGGACTCCTCCGAGAGCGCCTGGGACCAGGGCAGGTGGTCGGTCTCCTCGGGGCGGCGCCTCCGCCGACGCAGCACCCGTCGGTCCTCGACGTCGTCGGGGACCTCGTCGTGGCCGAAGAGCTGCCAGGCCCGGTAGGCCAGGGCCATGCCGAAGGCGGTGATGCCCAGCGAGATCACGATCGCGGTGAGCACCATCGCGAAGGGGAGCGGATCGGTCATCTCCGCAGGATCGCCGGTGCCCTCGAAGGGTGGCAGCCCGGGCTTCCCGGCGGCGATGATGAACAGCACGTTCACGCCGTTGCCCAGCAGCACGAAGCCCAGGATGATCCGCGAGAGGGTGCGCTCGAGCATGAGGTAGACGCCGCAGGTGATGAGCACCCCGGCGATCAGGAGCAGCGAGAGACTAACGGGCATCGATCTCCGCCTCCTGCTGCTGGTCGATCTGCGATCCGAGCGACCGCAGGAAGTCGAGCATCACGCCGACGACCACCAGGTAGACGCCGACGTCGAAGATCAGTGCGCTGGGGAAATGCAGCTCCCCCAGCAGCGGCACCTGCACCACCGGGGTCGCGCTGGCGAAGACGGTGCCTCCGAAGAGCACCGGGAGCACGCCCGCCAGGACCGCGATCGCCATCCCGGCGCCGAGCACGAGACCCGCCTGCACCGGCGCGGCCTCGCTCAGCTCGTAGCGGCCGCCCGCGATATAGCGCAGTGCCAGGGCGAGACCTGCCACCAGCCCGCCCGCGAAGCCGCCGCCGGGCAGGTTGTGCCCTGCCATCAGCAGGTACACCGAGAACATCATCATCATCGGGAAGGCGAGGCGTGTGATGACCTCGAGCATGACCATGCGCCTCTCGGGGGCCAGGGTCAGTCCCGCGGAGAGCCAGGTCCGCCAGCGGTTGCCCTCGGAGACGTCATCCGGGCGGGCGTCGAAGTCCAGGGCATTCTGGGGCAGCTCGGAATCCATCCGTCGCGGCCAGATGGAGGTCTTGGACTCCAGGTCGCGCACCCGGGAGATGGGGCGTTCGCGACGGGTGACGAAGATCAGCGAGGCCACCCCGGTCGCCACCACCAGCAGCACGGAGATCTCGCCCATCGTGTCCCAGACGCGGGCATCGACCAGGGTCACGTTGACCACGTTGTGGCCGCCGCCGATGGTGTACGCCGGCTCGATCAGGCCCGGGCCGAGCGCCTCGCGGTAGCGGGCATCGGCGGCATACAGGGTGCCGCCGCACAGCACCACCGCGGTCGCGATCGCGATCCCCCAGCGTCCCCAGGCACCGATCCGCAGGGGTCGGCGGGAGAAGTGGATCGGCAGGCGACGCAGCACCAGCACCAGCACCACGGTCATCGCGGTCTCGACCAGCACCTGGGTGGTGGCGACGTCCGGTGCGCCGGCGACCAGGAAGAGCAGGGCGACGCTGTAGCCCGTCACGGTGATCAGGAAGACGGCTCGCAGTCGCCGACGGGAACGGGCGGCGCCGAAGGCCGCCAGCGCCGCCACCGGCAGCAGGATCAGCTCGAGAGGATGCTGGAAGAGCACCAGGTTGTCCGGCAGCGGGGCCTGGGACACCGCGACCGGCCCCACCAGGGCGATCAGCACCACCAGCATCGTGCCCAGAGTGTAGGGCAGGGACCCTCGCTGGAACAGCGCGGTGGCCGCGATCGACAGCGCATCGGTGCCGCGCAGGATCCGGCGGAAGCCGCGCTCGGCATCGAAGGCCTCCAGCAGGCCGCCGTCGGCCCAGCGCTGCGGGGAGACCCGCTTCTGGAGCTTCGCGAAGGGCTTGGCGAGCAGGGCGAGTCCGATGCCGAGGCCGAGGGTGAGCACGGAGGCCAGCAGCGGGACTCCCAGATGCGGGATCACCACCAGGTGCACTCCCGGGCCGGTCTCCGGCAGCACCGAGGAGGAGGCGCGCAGCACCTCCTCGAGCGGGCCGGTGGCGACGGCGAGCGCCACGGAGAACACGGCCACCAGCGCGGGCGGCAGCCAGTAGAGCACCGGGATCTGCGGCTTCTGGACCCGGGGAGCTCCCGGGGCGGGCCCGAAAGCGCCCCAGACGAATCGCCAGGAGTAGGCGACGGTGAGGATCGATCCGGCGATCAGGGCGAGCAGCAGCAGGCGCTGCCAGCCGCCCGCGTACCAGAGCGCGGAGTAGATCGATTCCTTGGCCACGAATCCGTACAGCGGCGGCACCGCGGCCATCGAGGCGGCGGAGAGGGTGCCGATCACCGCGACGACCGGCGCGACCCTGCCCACTCCGGACAGCACGCGCAGGTCACGGGTGCCGAACTTCTTGTCGATGATGCCGACGACCATGAACAGGGGTGCCTTGAACACCGCGTGCGCGATCAGCATCGCGAGGCCTGCGAGCACGGCATCGTGCGTGGCCAGGCCGGTCACCGCGGCCAGGAATCCCAGCTGCGAGACGGTGCCGTAGGCGAGCAGCAGCTTGATGTCCGTCTGCCGCAGCGCCCGCCAGCCGCCGACCAGCATGGTCGCCGCACCCACGGCGGCCAGGATCATCGTGATCACTTCGAGGTGGGTCAGTGCCGGGGCCATGCGCAGGATCAGGTAGACCCCGGCCTTCACCATCGCCGCAGCATGGAGGTAGGCCGAGACCGGGGTGGGGGCGGCCATCGCGCCAGGGAGCCAGAAATGGGTGGGCAGCAGCGCCGACTTGCTGGTGGCGCCCGCCAGGATCAGCACCATCGCGGTGACGAGATACGGGCCGGCCTGCTCCCACATCGGATCACCGACGATCACCGAGAGCCGCATCGACCCGGCCTGCGAGGCGACCATCAGCAGGCCCACCAGCATCGCGAGCCCACCGGCGGTGGTCGAGATCAGGGCATTCAGTGCAGCACGCCGCGAGGCCTGCTTGTCCTGGTAGTGCCCGATCAGGAGGTAGGAGAAGACGGTGGTGAGCTCCCAGAAGGTGTAGATCACCATCACGTCATCCGCGAGCACCAGGCCCACCATCGCCCCTGCGAACGCGGTCAGCACCCCGGCGAAGCGCCCCAGCCCGGGTTCGGTGTCCTGGAAGTAGCGCGCGCAGTACAGCAGCACGATCGCGCCGATGCCGGTGGCGATCAGCGCCAGCACCCAGCTCAGCGGATCCAGCCGGAAGGCCAGGTCGATGCCGAAGGCGGGGATCCAGGGGATCGATTCCTCGCGCGGGAGCTCCGCGAGGGCCCGGGGGTCGATCGTGGCGAGCCAGAGGGCTGAGGCCCCCGGCACCACGGCCAGCGGATAGAAGGCGTTCCGACCGATCCATCGCACCAGGAGGGGTCCCACGAGCGCCGCCACCAGGTGGGCGAGCAGCATCAGGAACACGCGAGTCTCCAACCGGAGCAGGGGGAAGGGGCCGACGACATCTTACGGGAGGCCGCGCCCCCATTCCTGAATCAGGGGCATCCGACCACACATCTCACGGACTGCGGCACCGACACCCCGGCTGCTCCGTAGAGTGAGCACATGGCCACCATCTCGGACCCGGAGGCGCACGTGTCCGCTTCCCGCCCCGCGCGCCCGCCCGTCGTCCCCTTCGCGCTGTGGGACGGAGGGATGTCGGCCTTCAGCTCGGTGATCCTCACGTTCGTGTTCGCGACCTATGTCGCCAGCGCCGTGGCCGCCGAGGGTGCCGTGGGCGATGCGGCGATCACGGCCGCGCAGGCTCACGGCTCACAGGTGCTGACCACCTGGCAGTCCATCGGTGCGGTGGCGGTCGCGCTGCTCGCTCCCCTGCTGGGGAACCTCGCCGACCGGGGCGGTGCCCGCAACACCCTGCTGCGCGTCACCACCCTCGCCACCGTCGTGGTGATCGCCCTGATGCCCCTGGTCGCGCTGGACTCCGACTACCTGATGCTCGGCGCGGCCCTGATCGCGCTGGCCGTGGTGTTCAGCGAGCTCGCCGGGGTGTTCGTGAACTCCGTGCTGCCGGAGATCTCCACCCCCGCCAACCGGGGCCGCATCTCGGGCACGGCCTGGGCGGTGGGCTACTGGGGCTCGATCGTGTGCCTGGCCGTGGTGCTGGTGCTGTTCGTCATGCCCGGGACCGGGCTGCTCGGGATCACCGGCGAGAACGGCTGGAACTACCGGGCGATCCCGCTGTTCGTCGCGCTGTGGATCCTGGTGGGCACGATGCCGCTGATGCTGCGGGCCCCGAAGCACCCCGCCTCCGCCCCCGGCGAGAAGTGGAACCCCTGGCAGGGCTACGCGCACATCGTGCGCCGCGTGATCCGGGCCTTCCGCGAAGAGCCGATCATGCTGCAGTACCTGGTCGCCTCGGCCATCTATCGCGACGGCCTGGGAGCGGTGTTCTCGATCGCCGGAGTGCTGGCAGCGAACGCGTACGGCTTCTCCTTCACGGAGATCATCATCTTCGGCATCGCCGCGAACCTGGTGGCCGGCGTCGGGGTGTTCCTCGGAGGTCGCGTCGATGACCGCGTGGGGCCCCGTCCTGTGATCATCGCCGGGTCCCTCGGGGTCATCGTGCTGGGCCTGGTGGTGCTGTTCTTCAGCTCGAGCCTCGTGTTCTGGATCGCCGGCCTGGCGATCTGCCTGTTCGTCGGCCCCGTGCAGTCCGCGTCGAGGAACCTGCTCACCCGGCTCTCGCAGCCCGGTCGGGAGACGGAGAACTTCGGCCTCTACGCGACCACCGGCCGTGCGCTGGGCTTCCTGGGCACCGCCGCCTTCGCCGCGACGGTCGCGATCTCGGGCGAGACCCGCACCGGGATCTTGGGGATCGTGCTGGTGATGGCCGTGGGGCTGATCGCCTTCGTGCCGATCCGGCTCGGTGCCGCCGGGCGGGCTCCGGCGGCTGACTGAGGACTGGAGGCGTCAATGGCGCAGGCCGGCCCTCCCGCCGTAGGGCTGGAGGGTCAGCGGCGCAGGCCCGCCCTCCCGCCGTCAGCCGAGATCAGCAGGGTCGACCAGGAACCCCTCGAGGTCCACGACGTAGCCACCGACGCTCTCGATGAGCAGCCCGGCGATCAGTCCGATCCGCCGGTAGGCGTGCTCCCACCGCTCGGCGACCTCGGCCGAGGGGACCTCGACCGCATCCTCTTCCGGGTCTGCGGTGACATGCACCACCTGGTACTCCACGGCGTCGTCGAGCCATTCCAGCGCGGACAGCGCCGCAGGGCGAGAGCTGAGCCCCACCCGCACCGAGATCTCTTCCCCTCCCGGCAGCGAGATCGAAGCGCTGTACCCAGAGCGGGCGATATGTTCGGGAACCTCGTCGAGCGAGATCTCCGACTCGAGCGGGGCGAGCAGCTCGACCAGGGACTCCGGGGCCAGCGCGTGAGCGCTCACCACGCTCAGATCACGGATCTGGAAGGGATGCGGCTCGAGCCGCACACCGCCGTCGGTGACCACCGCGCCGTAGAGACGACGGCCCAGCGACCAGGCGAGGTCCAGCGCCCGCCGCTCGGCGCCGAAGGGCATCCCCTCGGGGAAGGCCCGGTCGTAGCCATGGGAGTCACCCATACCCTCGGGCAGCGGCACCTCCCGCTCCCGCGGGGTCTCCAGATCCCAGCGTCCCGCACCGCGCGGCGAGCGGTCCGGCACCAGGCGCACCTGCGCCTCGAGCTCGATCGCGCCGTCCTGGTCCTCGCCGGCGTCGGGGAGCACGTTACGGATCATGGTGAGGACGTCACCGGGGTCGGTGTCGCGGGGCAGCTGCAGACGATGCCGGGTGCGGCTCTGCTCAGTGCTCGACGGGGGGACCGAAGCGGTCACTGCTCCTCCTCGACAGGGATCAGGGTGCGATGGAAGTTCTGCGCGGAGCGCGACGGCGTCGGGCCGCGCTGGCCCAGGTAGCGGTTGAGATTCCCGGCGCTGCCATAGGGGCGCTCCGAGGCGCTCGAGAGCTGGAAGAAGCACAGCTGCCCGATCTTCATCCCGGGCCAGAGCGCCACCGGCAGGGTCGCCATGTTCGACAGCTCGAGAGTGATGTGGCCCTGGAAGCCGGGGTCGATGAAGCCCGCCGTGGAATGGGTGAGCAGGCCGAGCCGTCCCAGGGAGCTCTTCCCCTCGAGGCGCGCGGCGACGTCATCCGGCAGCGTGATCTGCTCATAGGTCGAGGCGAGCACGAACTCCCCCGGATGGAGCATGTACGCCTCCTCGGGGTCGACCGCCACCTCACGCGTGAGATCGGCCTGCTCGAGTGCAGGATCGATCATCGCGTGCTTGTGGTTGTCGAAGAGGCGGAAGAAGCGGTCTATCCGCACATCCACGGAGGCGGGTTGGATCATCTCGTCATCGAAGGGGTCCAGGCGTACCCGACCGGCCTCGATCTGGGCCCGAATTTCACGATCGCTGAGCAGCACGGCGCCCAGACTAGTCTCCCCGCGTCGAGGAAGGCACAGCATCCCAGCATCACCGCCCATGGCGGGGCTCCACCGGTGGGGCATCGCCGGTGGGGCATCGCTGGCGGGGCTCCACTGGCAGCGCATCACCGGCGGGGGCCTGCCGCCGGTGCGGAGGAAGCGCCCGCGCTCCGCCCGGACAGGACGCGCGGCGCCGGTTGGCGGAGCACTGCCGGGAGAGGGTATGCTGATTCGCGTTCGCTCGAGCAGCCGTGGTCCTCCGGGATGGCAGGCCAGGTCGGACGGCGTTTCGCGGGTGTAGTTCAATGGTAGAACTTCAGCTTCCCAAGCTGATAGCGCGGGTTCGATTCCCGTCACCCGCTCCGCAGGGAAACCCCAGGTCAGACGGCCTGGGGTTTCGTCTTTCGCGGCCTGAGAGCGCACCGTAATCCCTTCCGAAACGTCCCGGCGCGGGGCTTTGCGGGGCTTCATGCTCCGCGGAAGGGATACGACGATGCCTCGTCGCCGCTCACATCGCGAGTTCGGACAGATCGACCGCCAGCGCTCGGGCCGCTACCGCGCCCGCTTCACCGCCCCCGACGGGCGCATGGTCTCCGCGCCGGCCACCTTTGCCACCAGGCCCGAGGCCAGCGAGTACCTCGCCCGGGTACGGGCTGAGCTGCTCGCCGGCAACGTCGCCGCAGTCGCCCCCTCGCAGGTGACCCTCGCGCAGTACGCCGAGAGCTACCTGCGCACCTCCGCTCCCTCGCTCCGGCCCCGCACGCGGGACCTGTACCAGCGACTGACCGACCGCTGGTTGCTCCCTGCCGTCGGTGAGGGCACCTCGCGGGTCCAGCTCGGGCCGCTGCCACTGGGAGAGCTGTCGATCCCGCTCGTGCGTGAGTGGCACGCCGCCGTCGTCTCCCAGGCCCATGCCGACGTCGTGCGCGCTGCCCGTCGCAGCGTGGCGCGAGCCGAGTCCCGCTCGCACCCGGCCCGCGCCTGGGCCAAGAGCGAGGGGCTGGAGGTAGCCCCCACCGGACGCCTACCCCGCTCGCTGGTCCAGGCGTGGGAGCGCGCCGGGTCGCCCCGCCCCGGCGAGGTCACGGTGCCCGAGAGTGCCGGACGCACCGGAGCGGCGCAGGCGTACCGCCTCCTGCACACGATCCTCGCCCAGGCGGTCACGGACGGATTGATCGCGGCCAATCCGGCCCGGGTGAAGGGCGCGAGCACGGTCGATCACCCCGAGCGCCTGCCGTTGACACCCGAGCAGGTGAGCGCCCTCGCCGAGGCGATCACCCCCCGCTACCGGGCCGCGGTGCTCGTGGCCGCATGGTCCGGACTGCGCCCCGGCGAGGTGTTCGCGCTGCGCCGCGGCGACGTCGATCCCGAGGCCCGTACCGTCACCGTCCGCCGCACGCTGGTAGAGATCGCAGGCGAGGCCACCCGCTACGGCCCACCGAAGACCGCCGCGAGCCGGCGCACCGTGAACCTGCCGGCCTCCGTGGCGCTCGACCTCGCCCAGCACCTGGAGACCTACACCGATCCTGACCCTGAGGCGCTGGTGTTCAGCACGCCTCGCAGCGGCGCGGCGCTGCGCGCCGGCGACCGCTCCCGGGCGATCCGTCCCGCTCGTGAGGCGATCGGACGTCCGGACGTGACCTGGCACCATCTCCGGCACACCGGTGCGACCCTCGCCGCGATCGCGGGCGCGACGCAGGCCGAGCTACAGCGACGCATCGGGCACTCGACCTCTCGCGCGGCGGCGATCTATCAGCACGCCCGTTCGGAGCGGGATCGCTGGATCGCCGATCAGCTCGACACGCTCACCTCTCCGCAGCCCGATTCTCCGACCCCGCCGACGCCGGAGCCGGTCACCGACGAGCCGGCCCCCGCGCGCTCCCGAGCGCATCTGTCCCTGGTGAGGTCGGCATGAGCATCTCGCGCACCTGGCCGGAGGTGATCGCCGCGCAGCGCCGCCGCTACACCGTCGCCGGCACCCCGCAGGCGCTGGCCGACCTGCGCTGCGGGGCCGTGAGCGCGGTCGCCGAGCACCTCGCCGACCTCGCCCCTGGGCAGGTCACCGTCGCCGAGCTGCTGGAGACCCTCGCAGCGTTGGGACTGGACCACTACACCTGGCACCTGCACCGGCTCGCCCTGCTCGACGCGCTCCCTGCCGCCGCGCTCCCGACGATCCGAGCGCCCCGACCCCTGACCGTCCGGCCCCGAGAGGTGACCCTGTGAACGACCTTGGACCCGAGGAAGAGCTGCCGATCTGGCACGCCTGGATCATCGCGCTGATGTGGTGGGAGCAGTCCCGTCCCGCCCCCGAATGGGCGCTGAGCGACGACGGCCTGCCCGTGACTCGCGACCGCGGCCCCGCCGCTCTGCTGGCGGTGCTCGATGAGCTGGGCGAGCCGTCGCCGCTGGACGTGACCGGAGAGGACCTCGCTGCTGCCGCCGAGGCCGTGACCCCCGGTCTCCCTGCCGACCTCGCCGCCGCGCTGCCGGAAGCGCTGGCCGACTTCACCCGCTGGGGAGTGAGGGTCGGCGTGCTCGACGGCACCGACGACGGCCCCGAGACCAGCCGACCCGTCCTGGAGCTGCTGCGATGATGAAGCCCGCCGACCTCGCCGCCCTCGCCCCGCGCGAACAGTGGACCTATCACCTGCTGATCTTCGACCTGCACCTGGCCGCGACCGGTGCCGCGGACAGCTCCCGTCGCAAGCACTCCGGCGTCCTCGCGCAGCTCCGGGACGCCCATCGCAACCAGGCCCCGTGGGCGCTGTCTCATGAGGACCTCGTGGCATGGCTCGCCGCCGAGGCGATCGCCCCGGCCACCTGGCGGTCCAAGGCCGCGAGCGCTCGCGCGTTCTATGCCTGGGCGGTGAAGGCCGGTCACCTGGCCGAGTCCCCCGCTGGCGCACTCCCGACCAGCCGCCCCAAGAGCCTGCCGGCCCCGCGCACCGGTCCGCAGCGCAAGAGCGGACCGCCCCGCGCCGTGGTCCCCGAGGCATGGCGCGAGCCGCTGGCCGCATTCGACGTCCACCAGACCGTCCGCGGACGTCCCGAGACCACCCGAGCGACCAGGCGGCAAGAGCTGTCCCGACTGGCGAGGCGAGCCGCCCCGCTGGGACCGTGGGAGCTGAGCGAGGCAGACCTGTACGCGTATGTCATCGCAGATCAGGGACTCGCCCCGGAGACGAGGCGGACCCGCCGAACCACCCTGCGCACCTTCTACCACTGGGCCGTGGACGCCGGCCACCTGGAGACCTCCCCCGCCCATCGCCTCCCCCCGGTCAGCGTCCCGCAGCCGCTGCCGAGACCGATCCCCGACCAGGCCCTGGCAGATGCACTGGACGGGGCCGACGATCGCGTGCGCCTGATCCTGCGGCTCGCCGCCGAGCTGGGACTGCGCCGAGCCGAGATCGCGCAGGCCCACACCCGGGACCTGCACGAGGTGGGCGGACGCACCCTGATGCTCGTGCACGGCAAGGGTGCTCGGGAGCGCACGGTGCCCGTGCCGCAGCGCCTGGCGCGCTACCTTGCCACACTCACCGAGGGATACCTGATGCCTGCCGCCTCCGAGGCCGGTCACCTCACGCCGCGGACGGTCGGCAAGCTCGCCGCCGCCGCGCTGCCGGCCCCGCACTCCCTCCACAGCCTCCGGCACCGCTATGCGACGTCGGCCTATCGGGTGAGCCGAGACCTGTACGCCGTGCAGAGACTGCTCGGGCACTCATCGCCGACCATCACACAGCGTTACGTCGGCCTGGACGTCGCCGGTCTGCACGGCCTCGCCGATGCGATCGCCGAGGGCCCGCTGCCGGCCCCTTCACGACTGAGCGCGGGCGCATGAGCACCGCCCGCCGCCTCTCCAGCACATGTCCAGTGCCTGTCCGGTCGCTATCCACTTTTGGGGGAACCGTGGGACAGCGCCCGCGCCTGCCCTCGAACGTCTGAGGAGTCAGGCACACTCATGCGTATGTTCACGTCCGCTCAGCATGGCGACGGCCCCACCGGGGCCGACGCTGGCGCGCTCTCCTGGAGCCGCCTGCGCTGGCGTGACCGCTCGCAGGTGCGTCGGGCCGGCGTCTCCCGTGCCCGCTGGGCATCGTTGGACACCTCGCTGCGACGCGAGCTGTTGACCTCCGCACGGCACACGCACCCCGCACCTCTGACCCGCGCTGCCGATCGCGGGGCGCTGCATGGCCCTCGCCGCGAGGTGCTCCCGCCCGATCACCCGCAGCATGTCCTCGCTCGGAACGGACGCCGCACGGATGCCTGCTACCGGCGCGCCGAGGCCGAGACACCTGCGGAGGCGATCGCCTCCGATGCGCAGCGCGCCGACCTGGAGCGCGCCGAGAGCACTGCGGGTTACCAGAACGGTCTGACGTTCTTCGACGTCCTGACCGCCCGTCTACTCGCCGAGCTGGGCGAGCAGACGCAGCCTGAACAGCGACCGATCACCCATCGCCGCGGCGTCGCAGTGGATGCTCGCGCCCTCGCACTCCGCGAGGAGGCCGAGCGCCGCGCCGAGCACACCGCGGCGGCACTGTCCGCCGTCGTGTTGCTGATCCTCTCCGCCCTGGTCGTCCTCGCCGAGCGACCCGAGCAGGTGACCGGTGCCGGCCCCGAGGCCCCTCGCCCTGACCCTCCGTCGCCGCCGCCCGCGCAGCTCGCGCTCGTGCGCTCAACGCTGACCGCAGCACCCCCGCGGGGCACCGTGTCGGTGCCCTCCCTGTGCTGCGCTGTCCCTCTTTATCTGTCCGCCGCCTGACGCTGTAGGCCGGACGCACCGACACTCGCGCTCCCACCCCGCCAGGCGGCGGACGATGGAGACCCTGCGATGTACGCGCCCCCGCGCTTTACCACCTTCGACCTGCCCGAACACCTCGTGCTGCTCGCACGTCACGAAGCCTCAGAACGGGCTGACTGCCACCCCCGCACGCTGGATAGCCTGATCAACGAGGGCAGACTGCCCGTCGTCCGTCTCGGCTCTCGCGTCCTCGTGCGCATGTCCTCGCTCGACGCCTATCTGGATGCGCGCCGCACCCCTCCCGTGGTCCGCGCAGCACCCGCCCCGGGCGATAACGCGTTGGGACCATTCCTCGCCGATCGCCGCGAGACGGCCCACTGGCTGCGCGTGAGCACGTCCGCTCTCGATCGGTGGTCCCGTGCGATCGACAACCCCGACCAGCACCTCCCGTCGATCACAGTCGGACGCCGCCATGTGCGCTACCGGGCGAGCGACGTCGCCGAGTTCATCGACCGCCACAGCCACCCCGCCACGCACGGCCCGCTCGCAGGTCGGATCGCATGAGCCAGACACCCGACGCCCCCGACCTCAGCACCGATCCGGAGATCCTGAACCAGCGATATGTGCTCGTGGACGCCGAGCACCCCCGAGGCTGGGCGGAACGGATCACTGCCCGCCTGCGCTACCTCACGCCGACCGCTGCCCTCGTGGCCGAAGCGATCGCGCTCGACAAGTGGTCATCCAACCCCAGCGACCGCGCCGACTACACCGCACCGGGCGCTGAGAAGCTCGCCCGCTTCACCGCCCTATCGGAGGATGCTGTAGGCGATGCACTCGCACTGCTGACCATGCCTCTCTCCGAGCGCGGAGCGCCCTTCACCGAACCGCTGCTGTTCCGATACCAGTCAGCGCGTCAGGCCTCGGAGAGCCGCCCTGGCACCTTCTCGCGGTTCCAGCTCCGCGCGCCTGAGCTGCTCCCGGGCGAGCGAGGCGACGTGCTGACCGGCGCGCGTCCTGCCGTGCTGCCGCTGAATTTCATCCCCCGCGCAGACCTACGCAATGGTGACCGTCGGGTGCTGACCCGCATCGCCGCCCGCTCTCGCGACGGCCTCACCTACGCCGGCACCGTCAGCGCGCTCGCTCGCACAATCGGCGTCAACTGGAAGACCGTGCACGGTGCCCTCGCTCGCCTCACCGCACCAGGCACCTATGACGACGGCTGGGCCACCTACCAGCGCCCGCCGCTGCTGGAGCAGGTCACCGCCCCCGAGGCAAACCGTGAGGGGCGCTGGTCGCTGGCCCCCCTGTACGAGTACCTGCCGCCCTACCTCCGCGAGGCGTACACACCAGTGCCCACCTCTCCAGTGCCTATCCATTCCTCCGTCCACAATCCGCAGGGCGAGGCATCGGGCGCTCTCCAGTCGCTCTCCAGTGCCTATCCAATCGCCTCTCCAGTCCCTATCCATTCACCTCTCCAGTGCCTCCAGCAGAACTCCCCCCCCTACTCAGTCTCAGTCTCAGTCTCAGTCTCGATCCCAGTCACTCAGTGCCAGCGCAACTCCAGAGAGTGACTCGCGCGCTGTGGATAACTCAGAGAGCGAGGACCGATGAGCACTGCGCAGATCAACTCGACCTCGCTCCTAACGTCCGCCGCGCTCCGCGTCTCCGACGCGCAGCCGATGCTCGCCGGCCTCGCCTCTTTTTCTGAGGTGACCCCCCAGACCACCCCGCGCCTTCCCTGGAAATCCCCCCCGACCGACCCAGAAAAAACGGATAGGGACCGGACAGCGACTGGAGAGGCTGAGACGACCAGCCCCAGCCCGCTCACGGCCCCTCAGATTCACTCGGATTCCAGCGGATCAGCACCGATGCCGGCTGATCAGGTCTGCTGGCTCGAAACGTCACCGATCCGCACCGAAGACGACCGAAGCGCGCAGGCGGCTTCTGTGATCTTCGCTCTGAGGCCCTCGTGCCGCTGGGCCGGCTGCTCACGCCCACTGGTCTACGTCGCGCAGATGCTCTGCCGCCAGCATTACCAGCGCATCCGCAGGTCTTTGCGCTCCCCCAGCGGACGTGCCAACGACGGGCGAGGCGCGCCCACTCGTGACGTCGTCGGCTACTTCGGCGCGCACGCCCGAGTCCGTGACCGCTACGGGCCGGCCTCGCTGTACGGGTGCGAGCTGTGCCCAGACCGCGCTGGCGAGTGGGCGCTGCTGCCGTCCGTCGCGCCCGAGCTGTGCCCGCGCACCGGCCTTCGCTACTCGCTCGATCCGGAGGACTACATGCCGCTGTGCGTCTCATGCCACAAGCTCCTGGACGGCGGCAATCCACCGATGCCAGGACTCGTGCCGCTGTCTCTGGGCGGCGATCTACGGCCCGTGGTCCGGCGCGAGTCGTGGGGAGGTGACGAGCGATGAGCCGGCGCGAGTTCGGACAGATCGACCGCCAGCGCTCGGGCCGCTACCGCGCCCGCTTCACCGCGCCGGATGGCCGGCTGGTCTCCGCCCCTGTGACCTTCACGAGCCGGCGCGAGGCGGCGGAATACCTCGCCCGTGTGCGAGGCGAGCTGCTCGCCGGACGCGCTGCCGGCGTGGTACCGACCGCAACTGCTCTCACGGACTACGCCGAGAGCTACCTGCGGACCTCCGCTCCCTCGCTCCGGCCCCGCACTCGGGACCTGTACCGGCGCCTGACCGACCGCTGGCTGCTGCCTGCCGTCGGTGAGGGCACCTCGCGGGTCCAGCTCGGGCCGCTCAGCCTCTCCGACCTCTCCCCGGCCCTCGTGCGCGAGTGGCACGCCGCCGTCGTCTCCCGAGCCCATGCAGAGGCTGTGAGGGCCGCAGCGGGCCGCAGGGCCACTCCTGCCCGTGCCGCTCGCTCCTGGGCCACGGGCGAGGGGCTGGAGGTTGCTCCCACCGGACGCCTGCCGCTGTCTGTGCTGGCGGCGTGGGAGCGCGCCGGATCACCACGCCCCGAGCCTGAGCAGGTCCGGGAGGACGCTGGACGCACCGTCGCCGCTCAGGCGTACCGACTCCTGCACACGATCCTCGCGCAGGCGGTCACGGACGGGTTGATCGCGACCAATCCAGCCCGGGTGAAGGGCGCGAGCACAGTCGATCATCCCGAGCGCCTGCCGCTGACGCCCGAGCAGGTCAGTGCCCTCGCCGAGGCGATCGCCCCGAGGTACCGCGCCGCGGTGCTCGTGGCCGCATGGTCCGGACTGCGCCCCGGCGAGGTGTTCGCGCTGCGCCGCGGCGACGTCGATCCCGAGGCCCGCACCGTCACCGTCCGCCGCACGCTGGAGGAGGTACCGGGCGAGCCGCTGGGATTCGGTGAGCCGAAGACACGCGCCGGTCGCCGCACGGTGAGCGTGCCCGCTTCCGTGGCGCGAGACCTCGCCGAGCACCTGGCGACCTACACCGACCCCGGCGCCGAGGCGCTGGTGTTCGGACGCCCGGATGGTCGCCCGATCCGTTCCGGTGACCGTGCGCGAGCACTCCGCCCCGCTCGTGAGGCGATCGGACGTCCGGACGTCACCTGGCACCATCTCCGGCACACCGGCGCGACTCTCGCCGCGCAGGCCGGTGCGACGTCCGCAGAGCTACAGCGCCGCATCGGGCACTCCGACCCGAGAGCTGCCGCGATCTATCAGCACGCCGGCGCGGAGCGGGACCGCTGGATCGCTGACCGCCTGGAATCACTCACCGTCCCGCAGCCGCCCGCCCCGTCCGATCCGTCACCGACACGCCCAGCACCGGCCCCGTCCGCCGTGCTCCCAGAGGTCGCCAGCGACGCCCCACAGCCTGAGCCGGTGCACGCTCCGAGGCGTAGGCACCTCTCGCTCGTGAGGTCCGCATGACGGCTGATCCTCCCTGGCCAGCACCGATGACCGGTGCCAGCGCCCCGAGTGGCAAGTGCCGCCCGGGGCGCTCGTGCGTCTGGCACCCGGTCGGCCCCCAATCCTGCGGGGCTTTGCGGGGCTTCGCACGCCAACCTCTGGCGACACGCGCTCACTCGTGCGTACAATAGGCACCGCACGCAATCCACCGAAACCTCCCCTGACCAGGGACAACGGCAGGGATTCGGTGCGTTTCCCAAGCTGATAGCGCGGGTTCGATTCCCGTCACCCGCTCTCGATGATGTCGCAGGACATCCGAAGGGCCCGGCACCGTGAGACATGGTGCCGGGCCCTTCGTCATGCCGGGAGATCCCGGGGCCAGGCGGAGCTCAGCGGGCCGGCAGATGCTCCTGGATCCAGCTGATCAGCTGGTCCCGCACCTCGTCGCGGATCGGCGGCTCGTTGTGGATCTCGTGGCGGTATCCCGGCCATACCCGCACCATCACGTCCTCCACGCCCGCCTCGCGCAGCTTCCGGCCGACCTCCTCCGGACCCGCCCCGAAGCCGCCGACGGGGTCATCCTCCCCCGCGAGCACCGCCACCGGCAGGTCCGTGGGGACGCTGGAGTACCAGGCATCGGGGGTCACCTCGCGGTACAGGCCCACGAAGTTCCGCAGGAACCGCAGGGTCATCACCGCCTGGAAGTTGTTCAGCGGGTCGCTGGCGTGGTCGGCCACGACGCCGCGGTCCGCGGCTACCCAGTCCGTGGGTCCCTGGACGTCGTCGTAGCGATCGAGGAAGCCCTCGAACAGGGTGGGGAGGAAGGCGCCCGCGGGGGCGTCGCCTCCGTCCCGTGCGATCGCCGCATCGATCTCTGCGAGCGCCACGGCCTCGAAGGACGGCTGCGCGGCGGCGATCCCTCCGAGGAGGAGGCCCGCGAGCTCCTCGCCGTGCTGCGCGGCATAGCCGCGCGCGATGATTGAGCCCCAGGAGTGCCCGAACAGCACTAGCGGGAGGTCGGGGTGGAGCTCCCGGACCTTCTGAGTCAGGGCCCATTCGTCGGCGATGACGCCGTCGGGATCGGCCGTGCCCGAATCCTGCCAGTGCCCGCTCAGAGCGGCGGTGCGACCATGCCCCATATGGTCATCAGCGGCGACCACGAAGCCCGCGTCCAGGAACGCGGAGATCAGACGCAGATAGCGACGCGAGTGCTCGCCCAGGCCGTGCACGATCTGCACGATCGCCCGCGGCTGCGGCGGGGAGTAGATCCAGGCTTGGATCCGATCCTGACCGGATGTGGACTCGAACTCGAACTCATGCAGGGCCATCGTCACTCCTTCGTGGGGGTCTGGGTGCGCACACCCTACTCGCGTGCGTCACTATGCCTCCAGGTCAGCGCCGTACCTTCAAGTCAGCGCCGTCGCCACCTCCTCCTGGGGTCAGGCCTTGCCCGAGCCCGGTGAGCAGGAGCCTCCCGCACGGAGAGCACGGACAGCGCGGAAACCCGCACGTCGGCGCATCGCCGCCCGGGTTATGTCGATCTTCGCGGAAGTGTAAGAATGCGGCATGCCCAAGATCATCGGAGGATCCCTCGAGGAGCATCGCGAGCGCACGCGGGAGAAGATCTTCGCCGCGCTCGCCGAGCTGCTCGAGACGCAGTCGTTCGAGTCGGTCACCTTCTCCCGCATTGCGTCCGCGGCCGGCGTGGGGCGCACGGCGATGTACAACCACTTCCCCGACCGCGAGACCCTCCTGGTCGAGTACGCGATCCATGAGACGACGGACTACATCGCCCAGCTGCGTGCCGGGGTGAGCGATTCCGCCACCCCCCGCGATGCCGCGATCGCCTACGTGCACACCCAGCTGGACCTCAACATCTCCTTCCATGTCCCGCAGACCTCCGGCGGCGCGAGCCTCACCCCGGAGACGGCCGCGCGCATGCGCGACCACGTGGTGCTGATCGAGGACGTGCTGCGCACGATCGTCACCGACGGCGTGGCCGGTGGTGACTTCGCAGCTGATCTCGATGTGGACGCGACCGTGCGCATCATCAACGGTCTACTGGTGGGCTCCTCCGCCAAGCGCTACTCCCGTGAGGCGCTCGAAGGCTTCGTCCTGCGAGGCCTGGGCGTCGAGGCCTGACACCGGCGCCGACGCCGACGCCGCGACGCAGACAACCGAAACGCCCCGTTCGAACCGCAGCTGCGGATCGAACGGGGCGCTTCGCTGTCTGAGGCCGGCGGGGCCGTCTGAGCCCGACTACGCGGTCTGGACCCGGCGGGGCCGTCTGGGCCCTGCGGGGACGGTCAGTCCTCGTCCTCCTCGTCGGACTCCTCTGCGGCCCTCGCCTCGGCGCGGCGCTTCTTGCGCTGGGCGCGGGTCGGCTTCTGAGCAGGCACCGGGACCTGCTCGACGTTCTCATCGTCGGCCCCCCAGTCCATCGCATCCAGACCCCCGTCCGCAGTCTCCTCGGCCCGGGCGAACAGCGGCCGGGAGATCTCTCCCTCACCATCTTCGAGATCCACCTCGGGGGCCGTCGCGGCCACCACCCAGCAGACCAGCACGATGACGAGGGCGAGCACGGCGATGCCCCAGCGCAGGAAGGCGCTGGTGCCGTCGGTGGTCATGCCCACCACGGCGCTGACGGACAGCGCCGCCAGCAGCGAGGTGGTCAGCAGCAGCGGGAGCGCGACGGAGCCGACGGCGGCGCGCAGGATGCCGGTCAGCACCGTGCCGCCCAGGGCGCCGGAGTGGCCCCAGGAGCCGCGACCGCCATAGCGGCCCGAGCCGATCACGGCCGCGGCGTTCTCGAGGGTCGAGGCGGAGCCGAGCAGCCACAGGCCCAGGCCTGTCGCCGTGAGCACCACCCCGATCACCAGTCCGGGCAGAGCCCCCGGTCCCAGACCGAACCCGGCCACGATCGGCATCAGCACGACCAGCACCACGGACGGCACGGCGGCGCGGCGCACCATCTCCGAGAGCTCGACCAGCTCGGCGCGGGCACGGCCCTCGAGCATCGAGGCGCGGGTCTCGACCACGGCATTCGCACCGAGGCGGCGGGCGCCGTCGAGCAGGGAGGCGGTCACCAGCAGCACGGTGATCACGCCGAGCCCCACCCCGCCGAGCACGGTCAGGGAGGTGGGACCGACGGCGTGCAGGGCACGGTCCTCCCAGACGGTCGCGGCGCGGGGTGCGAGCTGCAGGGCGCTGCCCAGCGGGCCCAGCACGGGCAGGGCGGTGAGGGCGCCTGCCAGCAGCAGCGCCGCGCGCGGACCGGTCGCGGCACCGGCACCGGCGTTGGCCAGCCCGGCGTCGATCTCCGGGCCCTCGGTCAGAGTGGACGCCAGGAGGGAGCCCGCATGGGCCGCCACCACGATCAGGGCGCCGATCCCGGAATACGCCAGCAGCGCGAGCGCGAGGGCGGGCACCCCGGCGGAGAGCACGGCGATGACCGTGGTGATCAGGACCAGCAGGGCCACGACTCCGGCCGCGGTGAGCGCGGTCGAGCCGAGCCCGGCGGTGAGGCCGAGCGCCCCGCCGGTGCGGGCGGTGCGGGCGGCGCGCAGCACGGTCCCGCCGAAGCGGTGCCCGGTGCCGCCCAGCAGCGCCACCGTGCCCAGCGCGGTGAGGGCGCCGAGGCCGAGGGCGATCGCGACCACCACGTTGGGGGTGATCGAGTAGAGCGTGAGGGTGTCCAGGAAGGCGCTCGCGTACTGCGACTCATCGGTGCTGGTCAGCCACTGGCCCATGTCAGTCAGCGCGCCCTCGATCTGCGGCTCGAGCTGCTCGCGCGGGGTGGGGGTGCCGCCGGTGATCGCCGGGTCCGTGAAGTTCTCGAGGCCCACGTCCTCGAAGCGGAGGTCCTTGTAGAGGGACGGGATCCACAGCGCAGCGGCGGCGACTGCTCCGGCGGCGCCGAGCACTGCCGGGATCAGCCCGCCCAGACGGAGCGCTCCGCGCTCATGGCCGGTGCTGCCGACGTGAGGCATCACTGCGGCGACGGCAGCGGCCAGCAGTGCCGCTCCGAGCCCCAGCAGCACCACGATGAATCCTTCCGCCGCGAAGACGGGGATCCCCAGCAGCACTCCGACCGCGGCGACCGCTGTGGCCACGGCGACCAGATCGGCGCTGAGTCCACCTCCGCGGCGGAACATGCGGACGCTGCGCAGGTGCGGACCGCCCAGGTTCTGCGGGTCTTCCGCGTCCAGCTCGTGCTCGTCGGTTCCCACGAGGAGCCCGGCGGAGGAGGCGGCCGCCTCGATGGGTGCCCCGCAGACCCGGATCGCCAGGGCGGAGATCGCAGCGCCTGCGGCCAGGGCCATCAGCGCCGGTCCGGCGGTCGTCTGCAGGAACCACACGATGATGACGATCGGGATGATCGCGACGGCCAGCGCCCCGGTGACGGCGAGCGCCCCCAGCCGGGAGATCATCGCGGCGCGTCGTTCGGCGGCGATGCCGAGGGCGGCCAGCTGGATGGCGATGCCGCGCCAGGCCGCGAGCGGTCCGAGGGCGACGCCCACCAGCAGCAGCGCGGAGCGCAGGATCCGGTCATCGGTCGTGCCGGGAGCGAGGTACAGCAGCACCGCGACCGGCAGGCCGATCCACAGCATCAGCGAGCCGGCGGAGAGCAGCTGCGCGCCGAGGCGATGGCCGAGTGCGTCGTCGACCTGGTCGCTGTCCTCATCTCGACGCATCCGGCTGGGGACGACGGCCCCCGCGACGAGGGCGGCGAGGGCGAGCACGCCGAGCGCCAGGAGGGTCCAGGCGAGATCGTCGCCCAGGGGGAATTGCGTGATCAGATCCACGGGTGAGCTTCCGACGACGGGGCTCGGCAGGCCGAGCAGGTCAACGCACCGGAGCGGGGCTCCGGCGGACGAGAATAGCGGAGGGCGGCGGCCGGGGCCTGGACCGACTCAGTCCAGCAGCGAGAGATCGAGATGATCCGGTCCGCCTTCGACGACTCGGATCGGGACTCCCCAGTCCTGCTGATGCATGTGGCAGGCCGGGAACTCGACCGCCGGATCTGCATCGCAGGAGGCGGCCCGGGCGCTGACGTGCAGCACTCCCTCGGTGTAGGCGGGATCGAGCTCGAGCGTGCGCTCGAGGGCGGTGTCCACCCCGGCACCTGCGGTGAGCATCGAGGACGGGGTGGTCGAGATGGTCACCTGGGTCGAGGGGCCCAGGGAGTCATCGAGCTTGTGGCCCGGCGGCGGGGTGAACAGCACTCGCACGGTGAGCGGGCCCGGTCCCACCTCGGTGACCGGCCGTTCGGAGCGCTGAGCGCCCTGGTCGATCATCCGTTCGGCAGCCTTCGCCACAGGCACCCAGGTGATGCGGTGGGTGCCGGACTCGACGACGATCAGCTGACCGATGCCGTCCACCGGCGGGCCGACGATCGCGTCCGACGGCTCCTTGAGGTCGGTGGCGACCGTGACCACGTGCGCGGTCCCGCCGCCGTCCCCGGCCCCGTTCCCCCCGGCAGCGGTGCCCCCAGCAGCGGTGCCTGTGCCCGAGGCGCCCGGAAGGTCCGCGATCCCGACCATGCCGCTGAGGGCGGTGATGCCGCCCGTGGTGGCGTGGTCGCCGTCGGCCGACGGCTCCTCGATGATCCGGATCGCGCCGTTGTAGGTGTCGCTGACCGCGATGCGGCCATCGGGCAGTGCCGTCACCCCGAGCGGGTGCTGGAACCGCGCGACGTCCGCGGCGCCGTCCACATGCCCGAAGTCGAACAGCCCGTGCCCCACGAGGGTGCTGACCTGCATCGTGCGCGGGTCCAGGATGCGCACGGCGGAGGTCTCGGAGTCGGCGATCACGATGCGGCCGTCGGGCAGCTCGTCGAGCCCGGAGGGCTGGGCCCACCAGGAGGTCACGGCCGGACCGTCCACCAGGCCCTCCTGGGTGGTGCCGGCGAGCACCATGAGCGCACCGGTGACCGGGTCGAAAGTCCACAGCTGGTGGATGCCGGCCATCGCGATGACCGCCCGGTTCAGCACATGCGACCAGGTCAGGTCCCACGGCGTGGACAGTGAATAGGTGCGTGCATCCCCCTCGCCCCGGGGCAGCGGCTCGCCCTGCATCCACTGCGCACCGGTGCCGGCGACGGTGGTCACCTCGGTCGCGGTGCGCGAGCGCAGCAGGCGGTCCTGGCCGACCTTCACCCCGCGCAGGCGGTGATTCACCGTATCGGCGATCAGCAGGTCATAGCCGACCTCGGCGGCGATCTCGTCAGGGAGCGCGAGGACGCCGTTGGGCTCGGCGAACTGTGCGATCTCGGCGTCACCGTCGGCGTGGCCGCGGGTCCCGGTCCCGATGATCGCGTCGACCGTCGTGCCGTCGTTCTGGAAGACCACCAGCCGGTGCTGGCCGGCATCGGAGACCACCAGGCGCCCGTCCGGCAGGACCGAGAGCTTCGAGGGGAAGCGGAGGGTCTGGGGGGTGCGCTCGGTGAGCACGGTGGGGGCCGGGCCGCGACGCAGCGAGCCGTCGGCCTCTCCCTCGGCGACCAGCTGCTCGACGAGCTGGTCGAGGTTCGCGGCATGCCCCTCACCGGAGAGGTTGCCGGCGATGCGGCCATGGGTGTCCAGCACCATCAGGGTGGGCCAGGCGCGGGCCCCGTAGGCGCTCCAGGTCTCCAGCTCCGGGTCATCGATGACCGGGTGGGTGACCTCGTAGCGCTCGATGTTGGCGGCCAGTGCCTCAGGGTCCTTCTCGAACTCGAACTTCGGCGAGTGCACCCCGATGACCACGAGCTCCTGCTCCCACTTCTCTTCCAGAGGGCGCAGCTCGTCGAGCACATGCAGGCAGTTCACGCAGCAGAAGGTCCAGAAGTCCAGCAGGACGATCTTCCCCCGCAGCGCTTCGAGGTCGAGCTCCGCACCTCCCGTGTTCAGCCAGCCGCGGCCGCGCAGGGCGGAGCCGTGGGCGCGGGCGGTCAGGGGCGCAGAAGGATCGGACGCTGTGCTCATGGGGACCAGTGAACACCGGATCGGCGTCGCAGGTCGAACTCGGGTGACATGCGCGGACATCCGGGCCGCTCTCCCGCGTGCCCGCTCCTGCTGACGACCACGCTGACGACCACGCTGACGATCACGTCGTTCCCACGCCCTGCGAGACGGCCGGAACGGCTCCTTCAGCTCACCAGCTGCGGATCCAGGCCGCGAGGTCGGGGTCGGTCAGCGAGGTCAGCGCCAGATCCGCGGGCGGGGCGTCATAGCCGGGAGCCGGGACCGCGATCAGGCGCAGACCTGCATCGCGCGCGGCCTGCGCCCCGGTCCCCGAGTCCTCGAAGGCGAGCACGTCCGACGGCCCGATGCCGAGGGCACGGGCCGCGGCGGCGTACATGTCCGGAGCGGGCTTGGCGTTCTCGACGGTGTCCGAGGCCTCGAGCACCGCGAACTTCTCGCGCAGCCCGCCGAGGGTCAGCTTGTCCTCCAACGCGGCCAGCCACGAGTTCGAGGCGCATCCCAGCGGCACCTTCTCCCCCGCCAGGCGCAGGATCTCCTCGGCGCCCGCCACGGTGCGGATCCCGGCGGAGAGCTCACGCTCGAACTCGCGGTGGAGATCCGCGAGGACCTCCTGCTCGTCGTGGCCGGAGCGGCGTGAGATCAGCTCGGCGGCAGCCTCGATGGTGGAGCCGTGCAGCACGTCCTCGTCGCCGGCCTGGAGCTGGGCGTCGTGTGCCGCGACGACCAGGTCCTCGGTGCGCTGCCAGACCGATTCGGTGTCCAGCAGCAGTCCGTCGCAGTCGAAGACGACGGCGCGCGGGGTCCAGTCCCCGAATGCCTCCGCGAAACGGGCCGGCACCTCCGCCCCGCTCATCGCCGCAGCTCCCAGCCGGCGATCCAGCCGCTCAGCACCGGGTCGGCCATGGATGCCAGTCGGCGCGGCGCGCGCGGCTCCTGGCCGAGGATCGACGGCACCGCGATCAGCTGCAGGCCGGCCGCCAGCGCGGCCTCCGCACCGGTCTCGGAATCCTCGAAGCCGAGGCAGTCGACGGGGTCGACGCCGAGCGCACGGGCCGCGGCGAGATACATGTCCGGAGCAGGCTTGGGCTCTGCGACGTCGTCGATCGCGATCGAGGTGTCGATGACGTCGGCGATCCCGAGACCGTCGAGCTTGGCGTCGAGCAGATCGCGCGGGGAGTTCGAGGCGACGGCGACCGGGCGCACCGCGGCCATCGCACGCAGCGCCTCGAGCGCACCGGGCAGCGGAGTGAGCCGGTCCCCGACGTGCTCGCGGTGCGCGGAGATCAGCTCCTCGCCGACCAGGAGCGGGTCCTTGTCCACGACGTCCGCGATGGTGAGCACGACCAGCTCGGCGGCGCGGCCGGTGATCGCGCGGCGGGTCTCCGGGTCGAGGGCCGCGCCGTGCCGGGCGAGGTAGTCGTCCTGCAGCGCGACCCACTGGCTCTCGGTGTCCACCAGCAGCCCATCGCAGTCGAAGATCACTCCGCTCGGCGACCAGCGCGGGGGCCACTGGTCCAGCGGGGAGGAAAGAAGTGCAACAGGCTCGAGGGTCATGCCGACCAGGGTATCCACCCATCCTGCACGGCGGTCGAACCGCTCACGCCAGCTGCTCCCGACCAGGCTCCTCCTCACCAGGCTCCTCCCTCACGGTCGCGCAGCATCTCCCCCGCTCCTGACGACCATCCCTCCCCCGCTCCCGACAAGCATCCCCTCTGAACTGTCGCTTCGAGGTGCGCGAGCGACAGCTCAGAGGGGATGGAGGTAGGACCGGCGCCTCACGCGGCGAGGGGCGTGCGCCAGACGACGTGGGCGCGCGTCAGACGACGCGGCACGGGCGCGGGTCAGGCTGCGGCGGCGAGGCCCTGCTCGATGTCGGCGAGGATGTCGTCGATGTGCTCGATGCCCACGCTCAGGCGCACGAAACCGGGCTCGATCCCGGCCGCCCGCTGCTCCTGCTCGGAGAGCTGCGAGTGAGTGGTCGAGGCGGGGTGGATCACCAGCGAGCGCACGTCACCGATGTTCGCGACGTGGGAGTGGAGGGTGAGGGCGTCGACGAAGCGCTTGCCGGCCTCGAGCCCGCCGGGCAGGACGAAGCCGAGCACGCTGCCCGCGCCGCGCGGCAGGTACTTGTCGGCGGTCGCCTTGTAGGGGGACGAGTCCAGGGACGCCCAGGTCACCGGGCCCACGCGATCATCACCTTCAAGGAAGGCGGCGACCTTGTGCGTGTTCTCGAGGTGACGCTCCATGCGCAGGGGCAGCGTCTCCAGACCCTGCCCGATCAGGAAGGCGTTGAACGGGGATACGGCCGGGCCCAGGTCACGCAGCAGATTGGTGCGGGCACGGGTCGCGAACGCGGCCGGCAGGCCGGCGAAGACGAGGCCGTTGTAGGACTCGTCGGGCTCGTTGAACTGGGGGTACTTCTCCGCGTGGGCGGCGAAGTCGAAGCTGTCGCCGTCCACGATCACGCCGGCGATCGAGGTGCCGTGGCCGCCGAGGAACTTGGTCGCCGAGTGCACGACGACATCCGCGCCGTGCTCGAGCGGACGCAGCAGGAAGGGGGTCGCGACGGTGTTGTCCACGATCAGCGGCACCCCGACCTCGTGGGCGACGTCCGCGATCGCGCGCAGGTCCGGGATGTCCTGCTTGGGGTTGGGGATCGACTCGACGAAGAACGCGCGGGTGGTGTCATCCGCGGCGGCGCGCCAGGACTCGGGATCGGTCGGGTCGGCCACCCACTGCGCGGTGATGCCGAGCCGCTTCAGAGTGTGCTTGAAGAGGTTGAACGAGCCGCCGTACAGGCTCGGGGAGACGGCGATGGAGTCGCCGGTGCCGGCGAGGTTCAGGATCGACAGGGTGATCGCGCTCTGCCCGGAGGCGAGCAGCAGCCCGGCCGCGCCACCCTCGAGTGCGGCGATGCGATCCTCGACCGCGCCCTGGGTGGGGTTGTTGATGCGTGAGTAGATGTGGCCGGCCTCGGCGAGTGCGAAGCGGTCCGCGGCAGATTCTGCCGAGGGGAACACGAAGCTCGTGGTCTGGTGGATCGGCAGGGCGCGGGAGCCGGCGTCCGAGTCGGGAGACTGGCCGGCGTGGATGGTCAGGGTCTCGAACTTCTGCGTCTGCTGTGTCATGGCGGTGCTCCTCCTGGGACGGGTGATGGGCGCAGCCTGGCCCGGCAGATGGTTCCGTGCCGAGGAAGATGAACGCGTGTGACATCGCCCCGTCGCTGCCCGACGGAGCCGAGCCGCTGGCGCAGAACGCAGGACCAGAACGCAGGGCGCAGAGCGCAGAACGCAGGACCCAGGACCCAGGACCCAGGACCTAGAGCCCAGGACCCAGGACCCAGGGTCAGGCTCCGAGCTCGAGCCGCTCTCCCTGCCAGCGGCTGCGCAGCCAGCGGTCGTGGGAGGCGATCAGCAGGGTGCCGTCCCAGTCCTCGAGTGCCGCCTCGAGCCGGGTCGCGGTGATCAGAGCGAGATGGTTGGTGGGCTCGTCGAGGACCAGCAGCTCTGGCGGGTCCAGAAGCACCGCGGCGAGCATCACCCGTCGCAGCTGGCCGCGGGAGAGCAGCTCGAGCGGCCGGTCGAGGTCACGAGGATGGACCAGTCCGAACAGTTCGGGGACTGCATCGTCGGCCGTCGCATCCAGCCCTGCGGCCGCGTGCAGATGCTGCCGGACGCTGCGACCCGGAATGGCCTCGTCGTCCTGACCGAGGTGCCCGATCCGCAGGCCCCGGGGCCTGTCCACGGTGCCACCGGTGGGGGCGAGCCGGCCGGCGATGACGTCGAGCAGCGTGGACTTCCCGCTCCCGTTCGCGCCGGTGATCAGCAGCCGCTCCCCCACCGACAGACTGAAGGAGGTGGGGGCGAGGCGGCGGGCGACCTCGACCTCGCTGACCGCAAGCTGCACCGTCCCGCTCTGCGCGCGGCCGGTGGCCTCGGGGAGGTGGGTGAGGTGCAGTTCGGCGGCGGGCTTGCGCACCTGGCTCTCCTCGAGCTGGGCGAGGCGTGCCCGCGATTCCCGGAGCCGGCGGGAGACGACGGTGGCGTTGCGGTCCTCGTAGAACCGCTTCGCCATCTTTCCCTCGGTGCGCGGCGCGGCACCTACGTGTCCGACGGTCTCGGAGTCCTTCACCTCCTGGCGCAGCGCCTTCAGCTCCTCCTGCTCGGTGCGATAGCGATGCTCCCAGCGGTCGCGCGCCTCGAAGCGGGCCAGCAGGTAGTCGCTGAAGCCCCCGGTGTAGACGGTGAGCCCGCCGGGCTCGTCCGCGACCGGCGATTCCGCGGGGTCCAGGTCGAGCTGTGCAGCGGTGGCGTCGTCGAGGAAGGCGCGGTCGTGGCTCGCGATCAGGACCGGTCCGGGGTGCGCGGCGATCGCGCTGGCCAGGAAGGCGGCGCCGTCGTCGTCGAGGTGGTTGGTGGGCTCGTCGAGCAGCCAGGTGGTGGGGCGGGCGATGAGCAGATGGGCGAGCGCCAGGCGCTCCCGCTGGCCGCCGCTGATCCTGCTGATCTCGGTGCTGGGCGCCACCGGGTCCAGGCCCAGGCCGCTCAGCACCTCCTCGGCGCGCCGGTCAGCGTTCCAGACGTCCGCGAGGGTCGCCTCCGCGAGCAGGGCGTCGTATCGGAGCACAGCGTGCGCGGCGAGCTCTCCCCCGTCGGCGGCGAGCGCCTCTCCGGCGGCGACCAGCTCCAGTTCGAGGCGGCGGGAACGCTCGAGGGCATCGGCGACCACGTCGTGCACGGTCGCCGCAGGGCCGAAGGGGAGCTCCTGATGGAGCACGCGGACAGGCCCGGGGGCAATCCTCGTGCCCGCATCGGGGGCGAGCTCTCCGGAGAGGATCCGCAGCAGGGTGGACTTCCCGCTGCCGTTCTCGCCGAGCAGGCCGGTGGGTCGGCCGGCGGGCACCACCAGGCTCACATCGGTGAGGACGCGGCGATCCGGGAAGGAGAAGGAGATCCCGTCGGCCCGCAGATGGAGGGCGGGGTCGCCGGTGGCGGTCGCCATGGCGGAGGGGAAGGGCGTGGTGGGGTGCGCAGGCATGGAGCAGCTCCTCGACGGGGAGGGTCGGTGGACGACGGAGGCTGATCACAGGCGCATGGGAGCACCGTAGACATCCCTTGCGCGGAGGTCCAGGGAATTCTCTGCGCGGCACCCCGCCGCGATCAGCTCCGCTCGTCGAGCGCGGCCACGGCGGAGCGGATCCCGGCCGGATCACCGGCGCGGCGGGCATCGCGCGGGAAACGCTCGAGCACCTCCGCGGCGGCGGCCGGCTCGGCGCCTGCCAGCAGCGCGACCAGTGCCACCCGCACGCTGCCGGCGGCGGCCTCGAGCACCTCGGCGGCGTGCTGCGGCGTAGCCCCGCTGGCCTGCACCAGCATCCGCACCGTGCGCGCCACGAGCTTCGCGTTGGTGGGCCGCACGTCGATCATCAGGTTCCCGAAGGTGGTGCCGAGCCGGACCATGGTCGCGGTGGACAGGGCGTTCAGGGTGAGCTTCTGGGCCGTGCCCGCTTTCATCCGGGTGGAGCCGGTGACGACCTCTGGGCCGACGTCCAGCAGGATCGGGTGATCGGCGAGGGGGGCGAGCGAGGCCTGGGGGTTCGCCGAGATCAGGGCAGTGGGCATCCCGGCGGCGCGTGCCGCCTCCAGTGCGCCGCCGACGAACGGGGTGCGACCGCTCGCGGCCAGGCCGATCACCACATCCCCGGCACGGCATTCGGTGCGCACCAGCTCCGCTCCTGCCTCGGCCGAATCCTCGGCGCCCTCGACCGCGGTGAGGAAGGCGCCGTCGCCGCCTGCCAGATGTGCGGTGATCATCGACGCATCGGCGTTGAAGGTGGGGGCGAGCTCGACGGCATCCAGGACAGCGAGCCGCCCGGAGGTGCCGGCACCGAGGTAGTGGACGGTGCCGCCTGCGGTGATCGCCGCGACGCAGGTTTCGACCAGGGCGGCGATCTGCGCGGCCTGCGCCTGGACTGCCGCGGCGACCGTCGCCTCCTCGGCGAGGATCACGTCGACCATGCCGCGGGCATCGAGCACATCGAGCTCGGAGCTCGCGGGGTTGCGCTCCTCGGTCGGGGAGGCGAGGTCGACGAGGCGGACGTCGAGGAGGCTCGGGTCCGGCTGGGGGGTGCTCACGTCGGTCTCCTGTGGATCGGGGCTGGATGTCAGTGCTGGAAATCCGGGCTGGACGTCAGAGCCAGATGTCGGGGCTGGATGTCGGGGCTGGATGTCAGGGCTGGAGTTGGGGCTGGATGTCCGGGCCAGATGTCGGTGGGGCGATGCCGCTGGACCTTCATCGGTCCTCGGGGCGTCGCTCACCGTGCTGCGGACCAGGGTAGCGAGATGTCGGCGCTCTCCCGTGCGGCCCGCCTACCATGTGAGGTCCAGACGAGGGGAACCGATGAATACGTCCGACGCTGAGCCGGCCTTTGAGCTGCCCACCGTGCCGTCCACCAAGCCGGTCATCGCGCCGTCGGTCGAGCCGGTCGATCGGCCGCCGACGGACGACGTCGCCGCGGCGCAGGCCGGTCACGGCGACATGCTCCCGACGAGGTCCGAGGCTCCGTCGCTGCTGATCGCGGGAGACATCGGCGGGACCAGCTCCCGAGTGGTGCTCGCGCAGAGGGACGGGTCCGTGGTCGCGGAGGCCGAGGGGCCGGGGGCGAACCTTCGTTCTTCGGGAGTCGAGGCCCTGGACAACTTGGTCGAGACGGTCCGCGAGGTCCTGTCCCGGGGGCGCGGGGAGCTGGAGCAGGGCGTCCAGGGACATGACGGTCTGGGACAGGCCGACGGGGTCGCCGCGGTGGCGCTCGGCATCTCCGGTGCAGGGCCGGCTCGGGCACTGGAGGTGCGCAGAGCGGTCGGCGAGCGCCTGACCCAGCTCGGCATCGATCCGGCCCGGGTCCTGATCACGGATGACCTGCACACCGGCTTCCTCGCCGGCGGCGTGGGCGATGACGGGCTGCTGGTGCTGGCCGGGACCGGCGCGGTCGCGGTCCGTTTCCAGGACCGGGAGGCGGTGGCCCGTCGCGACGGGATGGGGTGGCTGCTGGGCGACATCGGCTCCGCGGTCTGGCTGGGGCGCCGCACGCTCGAGGCGGTCGCCGCGGACATCGACGGCCGCGGACCGCGGACTCTGCTGACCGAGGAGGTCGGTGAGCTCCTGGCTCTGGATCTGCGGGAGGGGCTGCTGCCCCCGTCGGCCACCGGCGATCCCCGCCAGGACCTGATCCGTGCCCTCGATGAGCAGCTCCCGGCGGGTGCGCCCGCGGCGCTCGGACGCTTCGCCCGCCTGCCCGGACGGGTCGCGACCGATCCGGTGGCCCGCGAGATCCTCGAGGTCGCGATCGGCCATGTGCTCGAGACCGTGCAGGCGCTGGATCCGCAGGGCGAGCTGCCGGTGGTGCTCGCCGGGTCGGTGCTGGCAGGCCCGGGGCCGATCCGCGAGGCCGTCGAAGCCGGGCTGCGAGCGGAGGGGCGTTCCTTCCGCACCGCCGCTACCGGGTTGCCCGGGGCGCTGCTCCTGGCCCGGGAGCTGGCCGGAGAGCTGCAGTCATGACCGACTCCCCCACCGAGAACAGCCCGAGACCGTGGCTGACCAGCCCGACCACACGGCCGAACAGGCCCTCCAGCCCGACGACACGACCGAACAGACCCACCAGTCCGACGGTGCGGCCGAGCAGACTCACCAAGCCGACGACGGTGCGATCGAACAGACTCGCCAAGCCGACGACGGTGCGGCCGAGCAGTCGCCGAGCGAGCAGTCCCGGAGTGCGGCCGACCGTCCGGTGGTGAGGGAGCGGGTGCGTCCTGCGCGCCGCCGACGGCTCCCTCGGCACCGCCGTTCACTGCGCCGCCGCCTGCTCTCGGAGAACCTGCGGCTGCTGGCATCGAGCGTGCTCTCCCTGGGGATCGGTGCCGTCATCGTGGTGCCACTGGCCTCGTCGCTCCGTGGGGCGGAGACCGCCGAGGTGCAGCTGCCGCTGTTCCTCATGCTGCTGATCATCACTGTGTCGCTGTACTCGCTGACCTTCGCGGGACTGACCCTGTGGGTGCTCACTGCTCAGCCGCACCATCGCCTGGTCGCGGCCGCGCGGCTGCCCCGGGCACGGCGCCACGTGCGCTTCTACCGGTGGTAGATGGGCCGTTCGAGCTCTTTCAGCGAGGTGATGCAGATGCTGCTGATCGCAGTGCTCGCGGCGCTGCTGCTGATCGTCCCTCCGGCGGGGATACCGATCGCCGCGCTGCTCGCGCTGACGGCAGGTGCCGTGGTGACGGCCTGGATCGGTGCGGTGATGACCTTCGCGGTCGAATACGCCGCCGAGGACTCCCACGCCACCGCCTTCTCCCTCCCGGGGACCACCGGCAAGGACCGGGGCATCGCCGAGTACGTGTACGGGGCGGTGCTGATCCAGGCGTCCTCCGGCGCCGGGGACCTCACGCCGCTGACCGCCTCGGCCCGTCGCCTGGTGCGGAACCACGTGATCCTCGCGCACGTCACCAGCACCATCATCGTCACGCTCGGTGTCTCTGCGGTGGTCACCGCGGTGACCTGAGCCGCGGACTGCTCGTCGGCGCCCGCGGTGACGTCCCGTCGATCACGCTCGCGCCGTTGCGGCATCCCGCGGCGGGCTCGGCGATTAGGATGGCCAGCGTCCGCCCGCTGCTGAGCCGGGTGTCCGGAATCCGCACCGGGCACCGCGCGCCGCCCGACTCGGAAGAAGGCTCCTCTCGATGCCCGATCTCCACGACCAGATCCCCACCCGCGAGAAGGTGCTGATCATCGGCGCCGGCCCCGCCGGTCTCGCCGCCGCCGCAGCGCTGAAGGCGCTCGAGGTGCCCTTCGACCTGGTGGACCGTGCCAAGCACGTCGGCGGGATCTGGGACCCGGAGCGCGAGGACTCCCCGGTGTGGCCCACGATGGAGATGATCTCCTCGCGCGAGCACACCCAGTACGAGGACATGCTGCAGCCGGTCTCCTTCCCGGAGTTCCTCTCACCCACCCAGATGTCGAAGTACCTGCGCGCCTACGCCGCCCGGCACGACCTCACCGAGCATTTCCGACCCCGCACCGCGGTGCGTTCCGCCCGCCCCTTCGAGGAGGGGGTGTGGCAGGTGGAGCTGTCCACTGGCGAGATCGGGATCTACCGCGCGGTGATCTCGGCACACGGCATCTCCGAGCGTCCCCACCGTCCCGACTGGGCGCAGACCGTCCCGGCGACGGTGCGGGTGATCCACTCCAAGGACTGGAACGGGGCCGACGGGCTCGAGGGCCAGCGGGTGCTGGTGGTCGGCTCGGGCCAGTCCGCCGCCGATATCGCGGTCGACGCCGCCCGGCGCGCCCTCGAGGTGCGCTGGTCGATGCGCACCGGCCACTGGGTGGTGCCGCGCCGCATCGCCGGGACCCCCGGTGACGTGGCCGCCTCCCGCGAGCCCGCCGCGCTCGGAGGGCTCAACGCGAAGATTGCCGAGACGCTGATCCGCCGTACCGTCGGCGACCCCGCCTCCATGGGCCTGCCCGCCCCGGTGGCGCCCCTGCTCGAGGATGCTGTGATCGTCTCCGACGATGTGCTGGACCGGGTGCGTGAAGGGCGGATCACCCCTGCCGGGGAAGTCACCGGGATCGATGCCGAGGGCATCGTCACCCATCTCGGCACCGGATCCCATGCCGGGCATCAGAGCTTCGCCCCGGATCTGATCGTGCTCGCCACCGGATACGAGTCCGGTGCCGATCATCTCCCCCAGGACGTGGTGCCGCGCACCGCCGACGGCGACCTCGATCTGTTCCTGGGCGCCTTCGCCCGTGGCCGCGACGACCTGGTGATCCTGGGCCAGCAGCGAGTTGCGGGTGGGGTGCTGCCGATCCTGGTCGAGCAGGCCGATATCGCCGCATACATGATGGCTGCGACCCGCGACGGCTCCTCGTCCTCTGCGGTCGAGCAGTTCCGTCGCCTGCGCGCCGGTGCCGAATCCGCGGTCCCGGTCACCCACCCGCGCGCCGGGAGCGGGCTGCTGGGCCGGCTCGGCAGCGTGGTCGGCGCGAACCGCGTCACGATCCGCAGCGCAGCCTCGACGCACGAGACCGGCGAGAAGCTGGTTCCGGCAGCGGACCGCGACACCCTGCTGGCGCGGCTGAGGTCAGTGCGGGGCCTGTTCGCCTGATCTCGACCTCGCCAGGCCCGTCGGCCCACTGGACCGACGGGCCTGTCATGCATCACGGCCGTCAGGCAGCAGCGCGGTCACGCAGCAGGACCGTCATGCAGCACGCCCGTCGGGCAGCGGGGCCGTCGGGCCATCGCTCTCCAGGGCCCGGCTGCCGCCAGGCCGTCACGAGGCTCGCCGACGCCGCCTCAGGCGGCAGGATCTGAGCGGCGCCGACGCGGCACCATCACGATCACCGCGGCGACCGCCACCACCACCAGCACCGCGATGCCCGCGCGCTGCTGATCCGCGAGCGCATCAGCCCACCAGGTGCGGCCCGTGGCTCCGAACCAGCTCGCCGCCAGCAATGAGTCGGTCAGCAGCAGCGCGACCCCGGTGCCGAGACCCAGCAGCAGCGGAGCCCCGCGCAGCAGCAGGCGCTGCCAGGGCCGAACCGTGACGGGCACAGCCCGGACGGCGAGCGCGGTGAGCACTCCTCCGGCCAGTGCCAGCATCTGCAGCGCCAGATGCGCGGCATGCCCGTCCAGCGCGAGCCGGAGGAACGGGCTGACGTAGCCGAGGATCAGCAGCAACGGGCCGGCCAGGGCCAGCAGCATCCCCACCCACCAGCGGTCCTCGACCAGTGCCCGCAGACGCTGCGGAACGGCCCCGACGCTGCCCAGCAGCGTCCCGGCCAGAACCATCAGCAGCACATGCTGCAGCACGTGGGCGGAGACCAGCACCTTGCCATAGACGTTCAACGGTCCGCTGGTCATCAGCACCAGCACCATTGCGCCCAGCAGCAGGCGGAGGCTCTGTGTGCGCGGACGACGGGGCGCCCGGGGCCGCCACCACACCAGCGCCAGCGCGCAGGCCAGCGCCATCCCGAAGGGATCAGGCCGCCAGGCGGTGAGCACGCTGGACACCTCCGGCATCGCCGGCAGCGGGTAGCCGGTGAGCACCCCGGCGGTGCCCCCGGGCGGAGTCCCCGCCTCGGCGGGTGGTGGGGAGGAGCTCATCGCGGCGGCGAGTGCCACAGCGAGTCCCATCAGTGCGAGCTCTAGCACGGCGAGGCGCCGGTAGGTGGCTCGTGCGTGCTTGCCCGCATCCTTCGAGACGGCGCCCCGGGCAGCATCCGGGGCTGTGCCGAAGCCCTCGGCGATCTGTCGGCGCTGCAGGACCCCGAGGCCGCCGAGCAGGAGCAGCAGGACGGCCTTGGCGACCCCCAGCTGCACATACGGGCTGGTGAGGATCTCCCCGGGATGGTTCATCCTCACCGCGAGCGCCCACACCCCGCTCAGGGCGAGCGCCACCCAGCAGATGAGCGCCAGGTGCGAGTAGCCGCGCACCACGGCCCCGTCATCGCGTCCGCGGTCCGGGAGGAGCTGCAGCACGGCCAGCCCTCCCAGCCAGATCCCTACAGCGAGCAGGTGGATGAGCATGGTCGAGGTGCCCACCTCGTGGGTCTCGTCGCCGGCTGCGTGGCCCGTCATCGCAGCGCAGAAGGAGATCAGTCCGGCCAGCACCGCGACCGTGCGTGCGATGCGGACGGAGCTGCCGAGCACCGCGACGGTGGTGGTGGCCGCGGCGACAACCAGAGCCGTCAGCAGCCAGATCCCCAGATCGGTGGCGACGAAGACACCGAGATCGGACCCGAAGCGCGGCGAGCCGACGGGCTGCCCGGTCGCGACCGCATAGGAGAAGGCGAGGGAGGCTCCCCGGGCGAGGGTGGTGATCGCGGCGGCCACTCCCACCACGATCAGCACCCGGGCACGGTCCGCCTCATCACGCAGCAGCCAGCCGGCGATCACCGCACCGCCGAGGGTGAGGGCTGCGGCGAGGTCGGCGAGAGTCGCCGCGACCGGTGCGCCGTGGCGGGCGATCGGCCCGGCATCCAGCAGCACCAGGTTGCCGCCGCCCGCAGCATCGGCGGCGAGCACCGACAACCCGGCGAGCAGGGCGAAGACGGCCCCGAGGATCACGATCAGCATGGGCCGCGAACGCTGCGCGACAGACGTGCTCATGACGCGATCACCAACCCCAGCCACAGCGCCGCCATCCCGCCGCCGGCGCTCAGCATCAGATAGGCCAGGGCCAGGGAGAAGGTGGTGTGGCGCACCAGCTCGACGATGTCGAAGGCCGCGGTGGAGAGGGTGGACAGGCCGCCGCAGAAACCGACCGCCAGCAGCAGGTAGACGAACTCGCCGGTCCCTGTCGCGGAGCCGAACCTCGCCACCACGATCCCGATCAAGAAGCATGCGATGAGATTGGCGCCGAAGGTGGACCAGGGGCGCAGCCGCTCGCTGCCGCCAGCGGAGCGCGCTGCGGCCACGGCCGTGATGAGCTCTCGCAGACCCCACCGTGCGACGGCCCCGAGTCCGCTGCCGATCCCCACCAGCAGCGCGGCCAGCAGATACATCCCCGCGCTCATGCCCGGCCCTCCGCATCAGCATCGCGAGGGGCGACATCACGGGGCCCAGCATCACGGGCCGCTGCATCACGGGACTCAACATCACGGAGCGAGGCTTCACGAGGTGCGGCGAAGCGCCGACCGAGGATCAGTCCCACGATCAGGCCGCCGAGGCACAGCAGCACCGTCGCCGCCCCGTAGGCGAGGGCCAGCAGCGGGAAGTCGGCGCCGATCATCGCCGACCCTTCGAGCACCACGGCAGAGAAGGTCGTGAAGCCCCCGCACAGGCCGGTGCCCAGCAGCGGCTGCATCCAGGACCTCCCCGACCGCACCTCGAGCGCGCCGTTGAGCCCGCCGAGCGCGAGGCAGCCGAGCAGATTCACCCAGAACGTCGCCCAGGGCACCTCGACCAGCGTGGGAGTGGTGACCGTCGGGGCTAACGCCGACAGTGCGAATCGCAGCATTCCTCCGAGCGCACCACCTGCCGCGACCAGCAGCGCGGTCTGCCACCAGGTCAGTGGAGCGCGAACCGGCCCGGAGCCCAGCGTCTCGGAATCGATGACGTCCTCGAGGTGCACGGCGGCCATCTCGACCGTGTGCATCCTCGGGTCATCGCGACGCGGGGTGCGGGGCGCGGGAGAGGGGCTCGAGGTCACCGACACAGCGTACCGACGACTGCGCCGCCGCTGACCGCTCCCGCCGCCGAGGCGCTCAACCCCACACCTTCAGGTCGAGCTCCTCCCGCTCCGCCTCCACCGCCGACTCGCACGCTCGCCGACGGCTCCAGCTGCGCAGTTCGTCGCTCAACCCCACACAAGCCCCAGGGAGGGGTCCTCCAGCACTGCGGAGACGTCGCGGAGCAGCTCCGCGCCCAGGGCGCCGTCTATCAGGCGGTGGTCGAAGCTGAGTGACAGCGTGGCGACCTGGCGCGGCACGATCTGCCCGTCCACCACCCATGCCTTCTCCTTGATCGCGCCCACCCCGAGGATCGCGGACTCCCCCGGGTTCAGGATCGGGGTGCCGGAGTCGATGTCGAACACGCCGTAGTTGGTGACCGTGATGGTGCCGTCGCGGGTGTCGCGCAGCGAGGTGCGGCCGGCGCGAGCGGTGCGAGCGAGCTCGCTGATGCCCTCGGCCAGCTCCCGCAGGGTCATCAGATGCGCGTCCTTGAGGTTCGGCACGATCAGTCCGCGGGGCGTCGCCGCAGCGATGCCGAGGTTCACGTAGTGCTTGTAGACGATCTCCTGGGCGGCCTCGTCCCAGGAAGCATTGACCTCGGGGTTGCGACGGATCGCGACCAGCAGCGCCTTCGCGATCACGGCGAGGGGGCTGATCTTGACGTCGGCCCACTCGCGGGAGGCGCGCAGCTGGGTGACGATCTGCACTGCGTGGGTCATGTCGATCTCGTTGAAGACCGTCACATGGGGTGCGGTGAAGGCCGAGGCCACCATCGCCTCCGCCGTGCGCTTGCGCACCGAGCGGATCGGCACCCGCGTGGTGCGATCGTCGCTCGTGACACCCGAGAACGGCTGGTCGCGCGTGGACTTCATCGCGCCGCCGAGACCTTCCGGGGCCTGCGGGGACTCCTCGGGGAAGTAGTCTCCGTCGGTCTCGCCGCCATATGAGCGCTGCTGCGCGTTCAGCACGTCCTGGCGGGTGACGGTCCCCTCGGGCCCGGTGGCGAGCACCTCGTGCAGCGCGACGCCGAGATCACGGGCGAGCTTGCGCACGGGCGGCTTGGCCAGGATGCGGCCGATCGGCACCTGCTGGCCGTCATCGGACTGGGCCGGTTCGGCGAGCCGGCGCCGGCGGCGCTGCGGGGCGGCCTGTGCGCCATAGCCGACCAGGTTCTTCGGCTCCTCCGTCGCAGCGGCTGACGCAGCAGAGGAGGCGGACGTGGACTGCGCGGCGAGCTCCTCGGCCGACGGGTCCGCCTCGGGCTGTGCAGAGTTCGACTGCACGGAGTTCGACTGCGCAGAGCTTCGCTGCGCGGCGGCGGGCTGAGCCTCATCACCGGGCTGCGGCGCAGCAGCGGGCGCCGCGCCGCCGGCGGTGTCGACCTGGATCAGCCCGGCACCCACTGGCACCTCGTCGCCGACCTTGACGAGGATCGCGACGACGGTGCCGGCGACATGGGTGGACAGCTCGACGGCGCTCTTGGCGGTCTCGACCTCGACCACCGCGGCGTTGATCTCGACGCGATCGCCCACGGCGACCTTGATCTCCAGGATCTCGGCCTCGGTGAGGCCTTCCCCGGGGTCGTTGAGCGGGATCGTCACGATCGAGCTCGCGCCGGAAGTTCCGGCGGAGCCTGCAGAGGTGGCGGCATTCATGGTCGTGATCCTTTCACGCGCGAGGCGCTTCCGTCAGTGCTCGAGCAGGCGGTCCACGCCGTCGAGCACCCGGTCGAGGTCGGGAAGGTAGGCATGCTCCATCCGCGAGGGCGGGTAGGGCAGGTGGTAGCCGCCGACGCGGAGCACCGGGGCTTCGAGGTGGTAGAAGCACTCCTCGGAGATCCGGGCCGCGATCTCCCCGCCGAGGCCGCCGAGCACCGGGGCCTCGTGGGTGATCAGCAGGTGGCCGGTGCGCTTCACCGAGGCGACGATGGTCGGGTAGTCGATGGGTGCCAGCGAGCGGGCGTCGATGACCTCCAGGTCGATGCCGTCCTCGGCGGCGGCCTCCGCGCTCTCGAGCGCCAGCGGCATGCTCGGTCCCCAGGCCAGCAGCGTGGCGTCGGTTCCGGGTCGCACCACCGCAGCCTCCCACGGGGACAGCTCAGGACGGTGGTCGGGATCCACATCGCCCTTGACCCAGTACCGCTTCTTGGGCTCGAAGATGATGACCGGGTCCTCGCACTCGATGGCCTGGCGGGTCATCCAGTAGGCGTCCTGCGCGGTCGCAGGAGCCAGGATCCGCAGGCCCGCGGTGTGCGCGAACAGCGCCTCCGGGCTCTCGGAGTGATGCTCGATCGCACCGATCCCGCCTCCGTGGGGGATCCGGATCACGATCGGCATGTGCACCGCACCGGCGGTGCGGTTGTGCATCTTCGCGACCTGGGTGGTGATCTGGTTGAAGGCGGGGAACACGAAGCCGTCGAACTGGATCTCGACCACGGGCCGGTAGCCGCGCACGGCCAGGCCCACAGAGGTGCCCACGATGCCGGCCTCGGCAAGCGGAGTGTCCACCACGCGCTGGGAGCCGAATTCGGCGTGCAGGCCGTCGGTGACTCGGAAGACGCCGCCGAGCACGCCGATGTCCTCGCCCATCAGCAGGACCTTGTCGTCCGCGGCCATCGCGTCGCGCAGCCCGGCGGTGATCGCCTTCGCGATCGGGAGGTTGGTGCTGCTCATGCGTGCGTCCCGTTCTGCTCGTCGCTCTCGTCGGCGGCGTCGTTCTCGTCTTCGAACTGGGCGACGTACTCGAGGTACTGCTCCCGTTCGGCCTCGACGATCGGATGGGGCTCGGCGTAGGCATGGGTGAACATGCCCACCGGGTCCGGGTCCGCCATGCCGTGGATGTGGTGGTGCAGCTGCATGGCGAGGTCGTGCGCCTCCTCCTCGCAGCGAGCGATGTACGCCTCGTCGATCTCGCCGATCTGCTCGAGGTGGCGGCGCAGGCGCAGGATCGGATCCTTCTCGGCCCATTCCTCCTCCTCGGAGGAGGGGCGGTAGCGGGAGGCGTCATCGCTGGTGGTGTGGGAGGCCATGCGGTAGGTGAGGGCTTCGACGAACACGGGGCCCTTACCCGCCCGTGCGGAGTCCAGTGCGATGCGCACGGCGCCGAGCACGGCGAGCACGTCGTTGCCGTCCACTCGCACCGAGGGGATCCCCCAGCCGCGGGAGCGCTGGGCGAGCGGGACCCGGGACTGCACCGAGGTGGGCACGGAGATCGCCCACTGGTTGTTCTGGGTGTAGAACACGACCGGCGCCTGGAAGGAGGCGGCGAAGGTGAAGGCCTCCGAGACCTCTCCCTCGCTCGAGGCGCCGTCGCCGAACAGGGCGAGGACGGCGGTGTCGGTCTCCGGCTGGCCGGTGCCCACCACCCCATCGCGCTGCAGCCCCATCGCATAGCCGACGGCGTGCGGGGCCTGCGAGCCGAGCACGATCATGTAGGGGTGGGTGCGCAGCTCATTGGGGTCCCAACCGCCGTGGCTGACCCCGCGGAAGGACTCCAGCAGGCGCCAGGGTTCGATCCCGCGCGCCCAGGCGATGCCGTGCTCACGGTAGGTGGGCACCAGGTAGTCCTGCTCGCGGGAGGCGTGGCCGGCACCGATCTGGGCTGCTTCCTGGCCGAGCGCGCTGGCCCACAGCCCTAGCTGTCCCTGGCGCTGCAGGCTGGTCGCCTCGACATCCGCCGCGCGGATCATCACCATGTCGCGGTAGTAGCCGCGCAGTCGCTCGGGGGTGGCCAGGCCGCTCTCCTCGAGCACGGCGTCGAGCTCGTCGTGCGGGGTGCGGGTGCCGTCGGCCGCGAGGAGCTGGACCATCGGCTCCTCAGCCGCGACATCAGGGATCGTGGAACGGAAGACACTCACCCGGGTAGCGTAACTTACGGGACCGTAAGGTCAAGGGAGCCGCCTCCGGTTCGGCGCGCTTCTCGCCCGTGCAGCGCCCCTCCATGCAGCATCATCGCGGTCCGCCGAGCATCAGGTCGACCGCGGCGCGCATCATGGTGCGGCCGCCGCCGTGGGCGAGCACGAGGCGGCGGTGGTCCGGGGCGGCATCGGGCACTCCGGTGTGGACCACGATCGCCTCGGGGTTCCGGGCGAGCAGGGCGGCCAGGCGCTGCCCCTCCTCGGGGTCGCTGCGCGGCAGCCGGGTGATCACGAGCAGCTGGGCGGCGGCGCTCTGCAGGCCCTTCTGGCCGACCTGGCCGGGCGGGCCGGGATAGTCGGGCGGGCCGGGATAGTCGGGCGGGCCGGGCTGGTCGGGATAGTCGGGCTCTGCGGCCTGCACCCCGCGCTCGCGGAGCGCGTCGACGAGCTGCTGGGAGCGGGCGCCGGAGGCGTGCTGGGAACGGACGCGCAGGTCGACCACCATGGCGGGGTCCAGCGTGAGGGAGGCGTGGCGGGCCCGGACCGCGCGGGCTGCCGCCTCGGCGCCGAGGAGCTCGGCGCGACGCAGCGCATCCTCGAGCGCCGGGGCGGGCACGAAACGGCGCCGGACGCGCAGGGAGTGCAGGCGGGAGCGGGTGCGCGCGGCCCGGGCGCGCAGCGTCTCCCGGGGGAGCCGGCCGCTGTCGATCGCGTCCAGCAGGGCGTCGTGGGCCTCACGGAGCATCAGTTGGTCATCACGGCGCAGAGAGGTGCCCAGGCACAGCAGGTCCGCGCCGGCCTCGACCGCCTGCACCACGGACTCGCCGTAGCCGGGATCCGTGGCGACAGCCGCCATGTCCAGTGCGTCGGTGATCACGAGGCCCTGGTAGGTGCCGCCCACAGCTTGGTCCAGCAGCGGCCGCGACCAGGGGGAGATCGAGGCGGGGCCGACTCCATAGGCGGGGACCAGCACATGCGCGGTCATGATGCTGTCGAGCCAGGGCGCGATCCCCCAGGGGGCGAGGTGCTCGCGCTCGAACTGTCGGGCATCGAGATCGATCAGCGGCAGGGCGGTGTGGGAGTCGGTGGCGGTGGCGCCGTGGCCGGGGAAGTGCTTGGCGCAGGTGCCGAGCCCCGCCTCCATCAGCCCGGTCGCGAAGGCCTTGGCATGGGCGGCGACCCGGTCGGGATCATCGCCGAAGGCGCGGGTGCCGATCACCGGGTTCGCCGGGTCGGTGGAGACGTCCAGCACGGGAGCGAGGTCGAGGTCCAGGTCGCAGGCGGCGAGCAGGTCCCCGAGCGCCTTGCCGACCTCCCGGGTCAGCTCGATGTCGTCCACCTCCCCGAGCGCCCAGGCGGTCGGGAGGGAGGAGCCGGTGAGCGCCTGGAGGCGGGTGACGTCCCCGCCCTCCTCGTCGATCGCGACCACACACTCCTCGGCACGCTCATGCACTGCACGGGCGAGGCGCCCGGCGGTGCCGGCGTCAGGGGTGTTGTGGCCGAACAGGATCACCGAGGTCAGGCCCGCATCCAGCGCCGCACCTATCCATTGCGGCAGCGTCGTGCCAGTGAAGGGCGCCATCAGCACGCCAAGCGCGTCGGGATCCCAGGCGCCGACATCCACGGTGCCGAGATCCGCGACGTCGGCATCCCACGAGGCACGTTCCATGCCTCAGCCTTTCACAGCGCCGGCGGTCATGCCCTGGGCGAGGTTGCGCTGGACCAGCACGAAGAAGATCACGACCGGCAGGGTGATGATGGACGGTCTACTTCGAGCTGTCCTGTATGAAGGTCAGCGCGAGGATGAACTCGTTCCGCACACCTCCGCATCCCACCTCCGAAGGACGCCTGGCCAGGTGATCTGGTGGCGTGAGAGGTCGAGGTCCCACCGGTACTTCCCGAGAGCGTCGGTGAGGGCCTCGTCGAGCGCCTCCTGGCGCTCCAGGGCGTAGAGAATCGTGTGCTGGGCTGCCTTGCGGAAATCGGGAGAGATCATGCCCTGAACTCTAGGGTCCCGCGGGCCGGGAACTCCAGGGTGCGGGCGGGCCGAGAAGGGGTTCCCTCGCGCGGCCCGCCCGCCACGGCTCACTCGGCGGCTGATCCCTTGGCCGCCTCCTGCGCCGCGTAGAGCGCCTCGAGGTCGATCGGCTCCTGGTCCTTATCGAGGTCCTGGACCGGCAGGGGGCAGTCCCCGAGGTCCTGGATCACGAGCCGCTCGCCAGCCTGGTTCATCGACTGATGGGCGATGACCCCGGGCAGCGTGTAGCGGGCCGCCTGCCAGGCGTTGACCATCGGCTGCATGCCGTCGACCACGGCGCGGGCGAAGTCGTCGACCAGGAAGTGGTGGGCGCCCTCGTGTCCGTTGGGCATTCCCTGGAACTCCTTGGGCAGGCGCTCCTGGTGGTGGGCGGGAGCGGCACCCGCGACGAAGGCGTCGCGCAGGGCCGGGGAGACGTCCGCCAGGCGCGGGTCGTCCAGGCTCATGGTCGCACCGGTGGCGATCTGCCCGGTCACCTCCAGCACGCGCTTCTTGTCGTGCCAGTAGGTGACGTCGATGGTCTCCTCGAAGGAGGATTCCTCGCCGAAGAAGCGGAAGCGGGATTCGCGCTTGTGGCTGGGGTAGCCCACGCGGCGCAGCTCGTTGGTGCGGAAGGCGCCCCCGTTGTCCATGCCGAACAGGGCGAAGGCGTTGCTGACGTCGTTGCCGAACATCGAGACGTCCTTGTCGAACACGCCGTCCCCGCGGGTGTCGGGGCGGCCCAGCGCCGAGACGGACACGGCATGCCGCTCCCCCAGCACGCCGAGGATGCCGCCGATGGAGTGGGTCGGGTACAGCAGCGGCGGGTAGGACGCGGTGGACTTCCAGTTCTCGCCGCCGGAGTACTTGTAGGCGTCGTAGAAGCCGAGGTCCATGTCGTGGACGTAGTCACCCTCGGCGTAGAACACCTCGCCGAAGGCGCCGGAGCGGTGGATGCGGCGGGCCAGCACCACGGCGGCGTTGTACTGGCTGGTCTCGCCCATCATGTAGACGAGCCCCGTGCGCTGCACCTCCTCGGTGATCGCCCGGATCTCCTCCTCCTTGATCGCCATCGGCACCGCGGAGTAGACGTGCTTGCCGGCCCGCAGTGCGGCCAGGGCGTGCTCGCCGTGGGTCCAGCGCTGGGTGAAGATCGCGACCGCGTCGACGTCGGAGGCCAGCAGATCCTCGAGGGTGTCGAATCGCTTGTCGAACGCGACGCCCCGAGCTTCGAGGGCGTCGATCCGCTCGGGCACGGCGTCGACGGCGTAGAGCGCGTCGATCTCGGGATGGGCGGCGAAGAGCTCCGCGAAGTGGGAGCCGAACTGACCGATTCCGACGATGCCCAGCGTGAACGACATTGTTTCTCCTTGAAAGTAAGTGATGGGAGGAACGCTACGTCAGGGTACTGGGATGCGGCAAGCCCTCAGCAACCCAGGGCCGGGTCAGAGCCGGCGCCAGCGGCCCGAGCGCCAGACGTCGCGCCACAGCGGCACCTCCTGGCCACGAGCGGCCATCCTCCGCCGCAGGTTCCGGCGCGTGATCAGCATCCCGGCCACCCCGATCGCGAGCATCGGCAGCTGCACGGCGAAGGCGAGCCGAAAGGCCGCCAGGTCGTAGTTGCCGTCGGGCCGCAGCAGGTCCAGCACCACGCCGATGAGCAGGATCGAGATCAGACCGCCGATGAAGCCGCCCATGATCACGACCCCGGTCGCGGTGCCCAGCCGGTGCCGGGCCAGATCCGTGCGCGGGAAGTCGAAGCCGACGCTGCTGGCGGGACCGCCGATCGAGAAGCCGGCGACCAGCAGGATCAGCAGCCAGATCGGCGCCGGGCCGGGCCACAACACGAGTGCGAGCAGCGGCACCACGATGCTGACCACGATCAGCAGCACCAGGGTCGAGCGGCGCAGCGGGTGGCGCTGGGTGAGCGAGCCGATCACGGGCCCGGCGATGATCGCCACCACCACCAGCACCGTCATCACCGCCGAGGCGGCAGGCCGGCTGAGCCCCTCCCCCGCGGTGAGATACGGGTATCCCCACATCATGGAGAACGCGATACCGGTGAAGCCGGCGGTGAAATGCATGAAGAAGCCCAGCTGGGTGGAGGGGTGGCGGATGATCCGCACCAGCACCTGCGGGATCCGGCGCAGATCCTGCTTCACCCGGGGGCGCGGGATCCTGGCCGGGCTCGCCCGCACCACCAGCAGGACCAGCAGTGCGGCCACCGCGCCGAGGGAGGCGGCCGACGTGAAGGCGGTGCCCCAGCCGGCGAGACTCAGCAGCGCCACGAAGGGCACGGCCGAGGCGATCTGTCCCACCTGGCCGAGGATTCCGGTGAGCTGGGTGAGCAGCGGCACCCGTCCCGGAGGGAACCAGGCCGGGACCAGGCGGATCGCGCTCGAGAAGGTCAGCGCATCACCGGCGCCGAGGATGATCCGGGCGATCATCGCGGTGCCCACGGTCTCGGTCTGCGCCATCAGCAGCTGCCCGATGCCCATCAGCAGCGCCCCGGAGACCAGGGTGACGCGAGAGCCGTAGCGATCCAGCAGCATGCCGGCAGGGACCTGCGCGAGGGCGTAGACGCCGAGCTGGAGCACCACGAAGCTGGAGACGATGGTCGCCGAGGCGCCGAAGCGGTCCGCCGCCTCGAGCCCCGCGACCCCCATCGTGGTGCGCTGCAGCACCGCGATCGAGTAGGCCGTCACGGCCGCGATCCACACCAGGTACGCGCGGGGCCCTCCGAGTGCGGGGGCGGGCGCGGGGGGCGTGCTCATGGATGGTCCTTCGGCAAAGTCGGGCAGTCGTCGGGCAGTCGGACCGGACGCCTCGGGCGCCCTTCCCGCAGCGGCTGGGTCCCGACCACCTCCGAGGCTATCGGTGCGAGGCACCTCGGCGGTAGTGATGTCCGCCCAGGGCAGCCGAAGTGGACGGGTGGACAGCCGTCCCCACGGGGCCGACACAAGTGCTACACGAACGCTACAATGGTCGCATGAAGACGATCAGTCAGCGCGAGCTGAGGAACGACTCGGCCGCCGTCCTGCGCCAGGTGACCCAGGGAGAGTCGTTCCGGGTGACCACGCGCGGAACCCCGGTCGCTGTGGTCTCCCCCATTTCCGAGCAGCCACTCGACGGGCTGGTCCTGCGCGAGGGTTCCGGCGACTTCTCCTTCCCTCCCGGAGCGCAGATCCAGGAGTCCGCCGGTGACGCGCTCCGCGAGCTGCGTGGCGATCGATGATCCATCTGGACACCTCCGCACTCGCCAAGCTCCTCGTGGAGGAGCCCGAGTCTGATCCCCTCCGCGCCCATCTGGTTACCCAAGGGCAGGCGGGCACACAGTTCGCGATCTCCACGATCGCCACGGTCGAGCTGCGGCGGCTGGCGATCCGTCTCGGCCTCGAGGCGTCCCGGGTAGAGCCTGTGCTGCGGCCGTTCCACACCCTTCGACTCACCGAGGGCATCCTCGCGCTCGCGGGCCGGTTGAGCTTTCCCCATCTGGGGACGTTGGATGCGATTCATGTCGCGACCGCACTGACCGCGGAGGCGGGCACTCTGCTGACCTATGACACTCGCCAGGCGGAGGCCGCCGCCATCGAGGGGCTCACGATCCTGTCCCCGGCGTGAGGCCCTGACATGGCGGCCCTCACTGCGCCCAGCCACTCCTGGCTACCACGGTGGACTTGGCACCGTGACGCCCTGGCTCTGGGCTATTGTCCGTGCCATGCGCATCGCGAAGATCAGCTGGTGGGCCGTCTGAGGGCGGTCCCCTGTCGCATGTGCTGACACAGAAGCCGCCCACTGCCGGGCGGCTTCTTTCTGCAATGGAGCAGCCCGCGACGGGCCCGTACATCGGAGAACCCTCATGACCAGCACCGTCTCGTCCGCCGCATCGTCGGACACTCCTTCCTCGGATATCCCCGTCCCGGCAGCATCGGCGCCCGCCGCCTCCAGCTCAGCCGCCTCAGCCGCTCCGGCGGCGCATGAGCCTCACACCCTCGCCGAGGCCACGACCCTCACCCACTCCCCCGAGTTCGCCGGGAACACCGGAGGCCGCTTCGGGGAGTTCGGCGGTGCGGTCCTGCCACCGCCGCTGGTGGGTCCGATGGCGGAGGTTGCCGCGGCCTATGAGGAAGCACGCCACGATCCGGAGTTCTACACCGAGTACTCGCGCCTGCTGCGGGACGTCGTGGGCCGACCCTCCCCGATCTCGAGCGCGGATCGCCTCTCCGGTGCCCTCGGCGGCGCTCGCATCCACCTCAAGCGCGAGGACCTGAACCACACCGGCGCGCACAAGATCAACCACACCATCGGCGAGGCGCTGCTCGCGAAGCGGATGGGCAAGCGCACCCTGATCGCCGAGACCGGCGCCGGCCAGCACGGCGTGGCGCTCGCGACGGCCGCAGCCCTGGTGGGGCTCGAATGCGAGATCCACATGGGTGCGGTGGACGTCGCCAAGCAGCACCCGAACGTGGTGCGGATGCGTCTGCTGGGCGCGAAGGTGGTCTCCGTCGAGGTCGGTCAGCAGACCCTCAAGGAGGCCGTGGACTCGGCATTCGCCGTCTACGCGGCAGACCCTGCCCGATACCTCTTCGCGATCGGCTCGGTCGTGGGGCCTGCCCCCTTCCCCGATATGGTGCGCGACTTCCAGTCCGTGGTGGGGCGCGAGGCGCGGGCCCAGCTCCTCGCCGCTCACGGGCGGCTGCCGGATGCGGTGATCGCCTCGGTGGGCGGCGGCTCGAACGCGATGGGCGCCTTCACCGGCTTCCTCGAGGACCGCGAGGTGCGCCTGATCGGTGTCGAGCCCGGCGGCCAGGGCGACGAGCCCGGCCAGCACGCGGCGACCATGACCTTCGGCACCCCCGGGATGCTGCACGGCATGGACACCCTGGTGCTGCAGAACTCCGACGGGGAAGCCGCAGAGGTCCAGTCGATCGCCTCCGGGCTGGACTACCCCGGGGTGGGCCCGCAGCATGTACACCTCAACAGGCTGGGCCGGGTCGAGTACGTCAAGGAGGGCGACGAGGCGGTGCTGGAGGCCTTCCAGCAGCTCAGCCGCACCGAGGGCATCATCCCGGCGCTCGAGTCCGCGCACGCTCTGGCCCACGCGATCCGCATCGCCCCGTCGCTGCCCGCCGACTCACACCTGTTGGTGAACCTCTCCGGCCGGGGCGACAAGGACATCGACTACGTCGCCGAGCGGATCGGGATGCGCGGAGAGGCCGACGAGGTCGTGCGCTGAGCGCTTCACCGCCTGGTGCGGGGAGTGCCGGGCGCGGGGTGCGATGCCGCACCTCGCGCCGGCGTCGAGCCTGCACAGGTGCTGGTGCTGGGCAGGCTGGACGGCCTGCTCAGCGCTCGCGCCAGGCCCCGCCGACCTCGATGATCAGATCGTTCGCCTCCTGCTCGGCGATCGTGGCACGCACCCCGTCAGTGCCGTAGGCCCGCAGCACGAGACCTCGCGCATCGGCGAACTCGGCGAAGGCCGCGGAGTCCTCGCCGAGCGGGAAGTACACGAAGTTGCCCTGGCTGACGGGCAGCTCCCAGCCCTGGCCGGCGAGCGCGTGCAGCACCCGCGAGCGCTCGGAGCGGATCCACTCCGCGCGGCGCTCGAGCTCCTCCTGCACCGCGGGGTCCAGACTTGCCAGCGCCGCGGCCTGTGCGGGGACGCTCGTGCCGAAGGGCACCGTGACCTGGCCCAGCGCCCGGGCGAGTCGTGGGTGAGCGACGGCGTAGCCGATCCGTAGGCCGGCCAGCCCCTGCAGCTTGGAGAAGGTGCGCAGCAGCACCACGTTGCCGTGGCGGCGGAAGATCCCCGCGGTGCCGAGCACGGTGGCGGGGTCGTGGAACTCTCGGTAGGCCTCGTCGATCGCGACCACCACGTGGTCGGGGACCTGTGCCAGGAACTCCTCGACCTGCTCGGTCGAGAGCGACGGACCGGTGGGGTTGTTCGGGGTGCACAGCAGCACCAGGCGGGTGCGGTCGGTGATCGCCGCGGCCATCGCCGGGAGATCGTGCTCACCGCTCGCGGTCAGCGGCACCGGGACGGGGACCCCGCCGTGGGAGCCGACGAGGATCGGGTAGGCCTCGAAGGAGCGCCAGGCGAAGACCACCTCGTCCCCCTCCCCCATCACGGCACGCACCAGGTCGCCGGAGACGGCGACCGATCCGGTGGACAGGGCGATCTGGGAGGGGTCCACGCCGTGCTTCACGCCGAGCGTCTCGCGCAGCGCCAGGGCGGCCGCATCCGGATACCGGTGCGCCCCGTCGAGGGAGGCGATCACGGCGTCGCGGACAGCGTCGACGGGTGCGAACGGGGACTCGTTCGAGGAGACCTTGTACCGCACGATGCCGTCGTCGGCCGCAGGCTTGCCGGGGACGTAGGCGGGCAGGTTCTCGAGGGTGGAGCGCAGGCGGACGTTCTCCAGTGGCTGGTCGGACATGCCGCAAGGGTATGCCGCACGTGCGCCGTCGGGGCGGGTTGTCCGGGGCACAGCAAGGATGGGGATAGCCCCACTGGCGCCCTCAGGATGAGTGCAGATAATGGAGCCATGAGATTCCTCGGCCACATCATCGTCACCGGTCTCGCGCTGTGGGTCACCGCGCTGATCCTGCCCGGCATGCATCTGGGCGACGACAGCGCGAGCGTGCTCACGCAGGTCCTCACCATCGGGGCGATCGCGCTGATCCTCGCAGTGATCAACGTGATCGTGAAGCCGATCCTGGAGTTCCTCACCTTCCCCATCACCTGTCTCACGCTCGGCCTGTTCCAGCTGGTCATCAACACGCTCATGCTGCTGCTGGCGAGCTGGGTCTCGGCCCTGGCCGGACTGACCCTGCAGTTCGACAGCTTCTGGTGGGCGCTCGGGGCCGGCGTGATCATCGGCATCCTCTCGGCGATCGTCGAAGGGGTCACCGGGCTCGGTGACGAGCGGGGACGTCGCAGCTACTCGAGCGGCGAGTGAGCATCCCGCCCGCATACCCATGACGCGAAGCACCTGAGCCGTCCGTCCGGCGGCGCGCTCGTCGGCCGGGCGATCGAATCTGGGAGAATGCTCCCCATGGCTCACTCCTTCGCGGACATCACCCCGCAGATCGCCCTGACCCCGCTCGACGGCCGCTACCGCGCGCAGGTCGCGCCGCTGGTGGACCACCTCTCCGAGGCGGCGCTGAACCGCTCCCGCCTGGTGGTCGAGACCGAGTGGATGATCCACCTGCTCGATCAGCAGGTCATCCCCGGCCTGCGCACCCTCACCGAGGACGAGCGAGCCCTGCTGCGCGCCATCCCCGAGGACTTCGGCGCAGACGGCATCGCCGAGCACGCCGAGATCGAGCGCGAGACCGTCCACGACGTCAAGGCGATCGAGTACTACATCAAGCGCCGCCTGGCCGGCACCTCCCTCGAGCCGCTCGCCGAGGTGGTGCACATCTACTGCACCAGCGAGGACGTCAACAACCTCTCCTACGCCCTGATGGTCAAGGGCGCGGTCGAGCAGGTGTGGCTGCCCGCGCTGCGTGACGTGATCGGGGACCTCACCGCCCTCTCTAAGGCTGCAGCCGAGGTGCCGATGCTCTCGCGCACCCACGGCCAGCCCGCGACCCCCAGCACGCTCGGCAAGGAGATCGCGGTCTTCGCGTTCCGCCTGGGTCGCCAGGAGCGCCGGATCGCCGCTGATGAGATCCTCGGCAAGATCAACGGCGCGACCGGCACCTACGCCGCGCATGCCGTCTCCGTGCCGTCAGCGGACTGGGAGCAGGTCTCCCGCACCTTCGTGGAGCACCTGGGGCTGACCTGGAACCCGCTGACCACGCAGATCGAGTCCCACGACTGGCAGGCCGAGATCTACTCGGACATCGCCCGCGCCGGCCGGATCCTGCACAACCTCGCGACCGACGTGTGGACCTACATCTCGCTGGGCTACTTCCGTCAGCGCCTCTCCGCGCAGGGCGGCACCGGCTCCTCGACCATGCCGCACAAGGTGAACCCGATCCGCTTCGAGAACGCCGAGGCGAACCTCGAGATCTCCGGGGCACTGCTGGACTCCCTGGCCTCGACTCTGGTCACCACCCGCCTGCAGCGGGACCTCACCGACTCCACCACCCAGCGCAACATCGGCCCGGCGCTCGGGCATTCGCTGCTGGCGATCGCGAACCTCCGCAAGGGCCTCGCGGGCCTGGACGTGGACGCCGACGCCATGGCCGCCGATCTCGACGGGAACTGGGAGGTGCTCGGCGAGGCGGTGCAGTCCGTGATGCGCACCCTCGGCGTGCAGGGCGTGCCCGGGCTGGACAACCCCTATGAGCGGCTCAAGGACCTCACCCGCGGCCACCGCGTGGACGGGGAGGGCATGCGCGAGTTCGTCGGGTCCCTCGGGCTGCCCGCGGAGGAGCAGGAGCGGCTGCTGGCGCTGACCCCGCACAGCTACGTCGGCTATGCCGGGCAGCTCGTCGACCACCTGGACGACAAGCAGGCCTGAGTCGGACGGGCGGGCACGACTGTGCCCGCCCCCGGCCAGCGGGGCACCCCGGTCAGCAGGGCACTCCATCGTCGGAGCACCCCGGTCAGCAGGGCGCTCCGTCAGCGGGGCACCCAGGTCAGCAGGGCGCTCCGTCGTCGGGACCCCCGGTCAGCGGGGTCTGACCGACAGGGTGTCGATGCTGGCATCCGTCGGCAGGCGCAGTGCAAGCGCCACGGTCGCGGCGACCGTGGCCGGGTCCATGTAGTCCTCGGCACGGAACTCGCCGCCCTCGAAGACGCGCAGCTCGCGCTGCATATCGGTGGCGACCCGTCCGGGATGGACCGAGCTGACCCGCACTCCGTGCTCGCGCTCCTCGGCGCGCAGCGAATCCGTCAGCGCACGCAACGCGAACTTCGAGGCGCTGTACGCGCCACCGCCCGGCCCGGCGGTGAAGCCCGAGCCGGAGTTGATCGTCACCACGGTGCCGCGAGCGCGGCGCAGAGCCGGCAGCAGCAGCCGGGTCAGCTCGGCCACGGCCACCACGTTGATCGCGAAGGAGCGGCTCCAGTCCGCAGCGGCGAGATCTGCGACGGTGCCGCTGACCAGGATCCCGGCCGAGTGCACGACACCGGCGAGCCCGTGCGGAAGCTCCAGCGCCCCCACGGCGCGCTCGAGAGCGGCGGAGTCGGTGAGCTCGGCGACGAAGGGCTGCGCCGAGGGGAACTGCGCGGCGAGCTCCTCGAGGGCAGCCGCATCACGGCCGCCGAGGAGCAGGTGGTGATCGGTGGCGAGCTCCTCGGCGACGGCGCGGCCGATGCCGCGGCTGGCTCCGGTGATCAGAACAGCAGGTGAGGTCATGCCCCGAGTCTGGCACGGGTCCGCTGCGTGCGACCGTCGCTGCCCCGCCCGTCTGCCTTCCCTGCCCGCCAGGTGAGAGCATGTGCGGGTGGAGCTCATGACCCCCAGCCGGCGCTGGCTGCGCGCCGAGGTGCTGATCGTCCTCGCCCTCTCCCTGGGCCGCAGCGCGGTGTACTCGCTGCTCGCCCTCGCCCAGGCCCTTGCAGCGGGGCCGCTTTCCAGCCAGTCCACCGCGCTGAACTCCTCGCTGCGGGAGGATGCGTGGCTGGACTTGCTCTACCAGCTGCTGTCGATCAGTTTCGCGCTGGTGCCGGTCGCGCTGGTGGTGCTGTTGCTCGCGCTGACCGCAGGCTCGCTCCAGCAGGCGCTGCGGGATCTGGGAATGGATCTGGGCCGGCCGCTGCGGGATCTGCTGCACGGCGTGCTGATCACCGCCGGGATCGGTCTGCCGGGCCTCGCGATCTACTACCTGGGTCGGTTGCTGGGCGCGACGGTCGAGGTGATCCCCGCGGCGCTGGACACCCACTGGTGGACCCTGCCGGTGCTGGTCCTCCATGCGGTGAAGAACGCGGTGCTGGAGGAAGTGATCGTGGTGGGCTACCTGTTCCAGCGGCTCGAGAAGCTCGGCTGGTCACCGCGGCGGATCATCGTCGTCTCCGCCCTGCTGCGCGGGGCCTATCACACCTATCAGGGGGTGGGCCCGGGGCTCGCGAATCTGGTCATGGGGCTGGTGTTCGGCGAGTGGTACCGGCGTACCCGGCGGACGTTGCCGCTGGTCATCGCGCACACCCTGCTGGATGTGCTCGCCTTCGTGGGCTACGCCCTGCTGCAGGACTTCATCTCCACCTGAGGCCGGGCCGAGGTGCTGCGCGCCGGCTGCTGATCTCAGCGGCAAGGGATCTTCGAGTCGAGGCGCCCGGAAGCGCGGAGCCTCAGAGGACGTACGCCTCGCCTTCGCCGTCGGCGACGATCGGCAGGCCGGACTCGAACCACAGGTCCATCCCGCCGGCGACGTTGACCGCCTCGAAGCCGTTGGCGTTGAGCCACTGGGCGACCTGGAAGCTGCGGCCGCCGCTGCGGCACACGATGTACAGCGGGTCATCGGTCTCGGGCAGCTGGTCGAGGTTCTCCATCAGCGTGCTGGCCGGGAGGTGCTGGGCGGTCGCGGCATGGCCGGCGTCCCATTCGTTCTGCTCGCGCACATCGATGAGATGCACGCCCTCGGGGACCGCGTTCGGAGCAACGTTCTCGAAGTTCATGGATCCAGCCTAATGGCCGCCGGGAGTTCGATGCGGGCCGACGGGCGACCAGCCCGGGAAGGGGCCGGTCGTCCGTCGGTAGCAGTGGCCCCGCTCCGGGCGGTCCTGGGCTCCGTTCAGGCGGAACCGGACTCCGCTCAGGCGGTACTGGAATCCGCTCAGGCGGGACGGAACCACGCTCAGGCGGCGCGCGTCGCGAACCGCTTCACCAGGGGCGAACCGACCAGCACCGCAGCGATCACCAGGGCGTAGGCACCGAGCACGCTGGCCAGATACTGCACGGCCATCGTCGGGTCGCTCGGGGCGCCGCCGAGGAAGGTGGTCAGCACCAGCAGCGCGGTGCCGGTCGCGATGATGGAGCTCAGCGCCACGGGCACCGCGATCTCGGCGAGGCGGGCGCGGTGCAGCTGACCCACCTCGGCGCCGGCGATGTGCTGGGCGCGCAGGCGTGGGGCCTGGTCGATCACCCGGGCGGTCTGGGAGACCCCGGTGCTGACCGCGGCGAGCACCGCGGCGATCCCCAAGGTGAGCAGGCCACCGGTGGTCATGGCGGTGAACATCATCGCCTCCTCGGGATTGGTCGCTTCGCCGAGGGTGGCGATCATGGTGAGGAAGCCCGCGATGACCAGTGCGAAGGTGATCCCGGAGACGGCTCTCCAGCCAGCCCGCGGATCACCGGCGAGGCGCCGCGCCCCGACCATCAGCGAGGGAGTGGGCGCGGTCTTCGCGAGCAGCAGCGCGGTGACCCACACGATGAAGGGGCCCACGACATTGATCCCCGCGACGATCGCGGCGATGAACAGGATCATGATCGCGATCAAGACCCCCGTGCCCGCTTCGCCCAGCAGCATCCCGCCGACGTTCATGAATGCCACGAACCCCACGATCAGCACTGCCCAGAGCACCACGCGCAGCACCGACAGGCGCACCACCCGCGAGTCACGTGCCACGCCCAGCGGGCTGAGCACGACTCCGGCGAGGGAAACGGCCGCAGAGCCGGCGGCGATCAGCACGAGCGCGACCACGAGCACGGGATAGGCCCACACCGGCAGCAGCAGATCGGGGACGGTGAACGGGGCGATCCCGAAGTCGAGACGGGTCAGGGCCGGAGTCACCGCCACATGGGCGCCGAGGCCGAGCACCGCGCCGAGCAGTGACTGAGCGGCGACGTCGAGCACCGCGACCGAACCGACCTGGCCGCTGGTCCCGCCGACCAGACGCATGGCGGCGAGGTCCTGCTCCCGGCGCGCGAGGGACAGCCGTGCGGCGGAGCCGCCGAGGCCGACGGCGCTGGGCACCAGCAGCACTGAGGCGATCAGCGCACAGATTGCGAGGAACGGCATGACCGAGGCCTCTCCGGTCATCGGCACATCGCCCGGAGGGACCCGGCCGACGAATGCTGCGGCGCCGCCGATCACCGTCGCGGTGATCGCGGTGGCGGCGGCGAAGGCGATCACGGGCAGGATGTCGGCGAGGGCGCCGCGTCGGCGCAGCAGCAGCGGGGCGGAGGCCAGCAGGGCGTTCATCGGGTATCTCCGGTGGTCATGGCAGTCGCTCCGGTGGTCGTCGCTCCGGCCGTCGCGGCCGTCGCCTCGGGGCGCACGTACTCCTGCGCGATGCGGCCGTCCTGCATGGTGACGGTGCGGCGGCAGGCGGCGGCAACCTTCGCATCGTGCGTGACCATCACCAGCGCCGCACCGGTCTCCCGGCAGGAGTCCACCAGGATCTGCAGCACGGTCTGGCCGGTGGCCTGGTCCAGCGCGCCGGTGGGCTCGTCTGCGAAGACCACCGAGGGGCGCCCGGCGAGCGCCCTGGCGATGGCCACCCGCTGGGCCTGCCCGCCCGAGAGCTGGGTGGGGCGGCGGTCGTGCATGCCGGACAGGCCCAGTCGGTCCAGCCAAGACGCCGCCTCGGCACTCGCGGCGCGTCGGGAGGTGCCGCCGAGCATGCGCGGCAGGATCACATTCTCGAGCGCGGTCAGCTCAGGCAGCAGCTGGCCGTCCTGGAAGACGAAGCCGAAGTCGCTGCGGCGCAGCCGGGTGCGGCGGCGGTCCCCCAGTGATGCGAGGTCGGTGCCTTCGTGCAGGACGGTGCCGGAGGTCGGGGTGAGGATGCCGGCGAGGATGTGCAGCAGGGTGGTCTTGCCGCAGCCGGAGGGGCCCATCACCGCGAGCGAATCGGCGCGGGCGATGTCGAGGTCCACGCCGTCCAGCGCCCGGGTGGTGGTGCCGGCGGTGCCGTAGCTCTGGAGCAGCCCGCGGGCGGAGAGCACCGGTGAGGGGTGCATCATCCCGGGCTGCGCGACCTGGTGCGTGCCGCGCGGCGAAGGTGGGGCCGGTACGGGCTGCGACGCCGGGAGCGGGGCGGGCGTCGGTGTGGAAAGGGCCGTGTGTGCGAGCGGGCTGGTGTTCATGCCCCAAGATTCCCGCGCGCACCGCTCTCGCCGCATCCGCCCCGGGGGCCGTTCCTCCCGTCACGGGTCAGACCCTGGTCTGACCCGCCCGGGCTACCGGGATCCGGTGCGGGGCTGACCGGCGCGAGATACCGGGATCCGGGGGCCGGACTGACCGGCGCGGGGACGCGTTGCGGGCCACGCCCGCCCCACCACGCGGCACACCGAACACGCGCGCCGAACGTGCACGTAAAGCGCGCACGAGTTGCGCGCGTACACCGCGCGCATGCGTAGCGCGGCACGCCGAACGAGAACACCGATACCTACCGTAAACGGGAGATATCGGTGTTCTCGAGCGGGGGCCGCCGGCGTGTTCCGGCGGGGCGCGGCGTGTCACGGCTGCTGCCGGCGTGTTCGGCGGGGCGCGGCGCGCTTCGGCGGGCCCGGCGCGCTTCGGCGGGCCCGGCGCGCTTCGGCGGGCTCGGCGTGCTTCGGCGGGCGCCGGGGTGTCTCGACCGGGCCGGATCAGCCGAAGCGGCCGGAGATGTAGTCCTCGGTCTGCTTGTTCGACGGGTTGGTGAAGATCGTGTCGGTGTCGTCGATCTCGATGAGGTGCCCGGGCTTGCCGGTGCCGGCGATGTTGAAGAAGCCGGTGCGGTCCGAGACGCGGGAGGCCTGCTGCATGTTGTGGGTCACGATCACGATCGTGTACTCCTGCTTCAGCTCGTGGATCAGGTCCTCGATCGCGAGGGTCGAGATCGGATCCAGCGCCGAACACGGCTCATCCATCAGCACCACCTCGGGCTGCACCGCGATGGTGCGGGCGATGCACAGGCGCTGCTGCTGGCCGCCGGAGAGGCCCATGCCGGGCTTGTCCAGGCGGTCCTTGACCTCGTTCCAGAGGTTCGCGCCCTTGAGCGCCCGCTCGGCGAGCTCATCTGCCGCGGTGCGGGAGATCCGGCGGTTGTTGAGCTTCACCCCGGCCAGCACGTTGTCGCGGATCGACATGGTCGGGAAGGGGTTCGCCTTCTGGAACACCATGCCCACGCGGCGGCGCACGTTGACCGGGTCGACCTTGGAGTCGTAGATGTCCTCGCCGTTGATCTCGACCCTGCCCTCTGCATAGGCGCCCGGGATCACCTCGTGCATCCGGTTCAGGGTGCGCAGGAAGGTCGACTTGCCGCAGCCGGAGGGGCCGATCAGGGCTGTCACCGAACGGGGCCGGATCTGGACGTTGACATCCTCCACAGCGAGGAAGTCGCTGTAGTAGATGTTGAGGTCCTCGACGTTGATGGGCTGGGGGGCTGCCATCAGATGTCCTTTCGCGTAGGGCGACAGCTCAGCGACTGAGCTTCGGGGAGAAGTAGTGGCTGACCATTCTGGCGGCGATGTTGAGCACCATCACGATGATGATCAGGGTGAAGGCGGCGGCCCAGGCACGATCGATGTTCGTCGTGATCGAGCAGGCGTACACCTCCTGGTTGACCGGGTTGGTCACCGTATCGCTCATGCAGTTCGCGTTGCCGTTGCGGTACTGCTGGTTGATGAAGGTGGGCAGTGTCGCCATGCGGCCGTCGAACATGTTCCAGTTCACCGAGGTCACCATGCCCACCGTCAGCAGCAGCGGGGCGGTCTCGCCGATCACGCGGGCGATGGCGAGGGTGATACCGGTGGTCAGGCCCGCGATGGCGGTGCGCAGCACGACCTTGACGATGGTGAGCCACTTCGGCACGCCGAGGGCGTAGGCGGCCTCGCGCAGATCCATCGGGACCAGGCGCAGCATCTCCTCGCTGTTGCGCACCACGGTGGGGATCATCAGCAGGGACAGCGCGACCGCGCCCATGATGCCCATGCGCACGCTCTGGTCCGGCATGAAGGCGATGAACAGCGCCAGGCCGAACAGGCCCGCGACGATCGACGGGATCCCGGTCATGACATCGACCAGGAAGGTGACGCCCGTGCCGAGGGTCTTCTTCCAGCCCTGATCCGCGTATTCCACCAGGAAGATCGCGGTGAACAGGCCCACGGGGATGGAGATGATCGAGGCCCACAGGGTGATCAGCAGGGTGCCGACGGTGGCGTGGAACACGCCGCCCGCGTCGGCGCCGCCGATGATCCCGGACATGTCGGTGGTCCAGAAGGCGAGGATGCTGGGCTTGGCCGCGAGAACGCGGGTCAGGCCCCTGCCGACGACCGCCCAGAGCAGCGAGAGCAGCGGGAACATCGAGACGGCGAAGGCCCCGATGACCAGGAGGGTCACCAGGCGGTCCATGGCCCAGCGCGGACCTTCGCGCACCAGCGAGTAGGTCCAGCCGAACAGCAGGTGCAGCACGAAGCCGAGCAGGATCGCGCTGGCGACGGAGAGGGCACCGGCGATGGACAGCACGGCGACCGCGACCAGCAGCCCGGCGAGACCGGTGAAGACCAGGTGGTACCAGGGCAGTCGGCGTTCGTCGTTCGACCGGACCGAGATGGGTGCCTGCACGGATGTGGAGGAGCTCATGGTGACCTCTCAGCTCTTGGGGCCGCTGCGGGCGACGATCCACCGGGCGAGTGCGTTGATGATGAACGTCAGCACGAACAGCACCAGGCCGGTGAAGATGAGCAGGGACATGTCCACGCCGGACGCCTCCGCCTGCTTGGACGCGATGTTCGCAGCGATCGAGTTGTGGCGTCCCACCTCGAGGATGTGGAAGGAGAAGGTCGCGCCCGGGGCGAGGATCATGAGCACGGCCATGGTCTCGCCGAGAGCGCGGCCGAGCCCGAGCATCGAGGCGGCGACGACACCGCCGCGCCCGAAGGGGAGCACGACGGTCCGGATGGTCTCCCAGCGGGTCGCGCCGAGAGCGAGCGCGGCTTCCTCCTGCAGGCGCGGGGTCTGCAGGAACACCTCGCGGGAGACCGCGGTGATGATCGGCAGGACCATCACGGCGAGCACCACCGAGGCGGAGGCGAGGTTGCGCATCGGCGCGGTGGGATCGCCGCCGAACAGCGGGATCCAGCCGAAGTAGGTGTTGAGGAAGACGTACAGCGGCTCCATCTTGGGAACCAGCCAGATGCCGCCCCAGAGGCCATAGACGACCGACGGCACCGCGGCCAGCAGGTCGATCATGTAGCCCAGGCCCGAGGCCATACGGCGCGGTGCGAAGTGCGAGATGAACAGGGCGATGCCGATGGAGATCGGGATCGCGATGGCCAGAGCGATCGCGGAGGCGAGCACGGTGCCGAAGATCAACGGCAGCGCGGTCTCGATGAGAGAGAACTCCGCGGTGCCCGAGAACTCCTGGCTCGCGATGACAGCCGGCATCGACTCGGTGGTGAGGAAGACGGCCACTGCGGCGAGGGTGAGGAAGATGAGGATGCCCGAGCCGATGCTCAGGTAGGAGAAGATCGAGTCGCCGATGCGCCGGCCGCTGGTCCTCATGGACGAGGGCGGTGCGGTCAGTGATTCCGATTCGACATCAGTGGTGCTCATAGGGGCCTTCCTCAGAGCTCACGGGCAGTGGAGTGGTGCAGAGTGCCGAGTCACGGGTGTGGCGCCCGGCCACCCCGGGCCCCGCCGCCCAACCCCGAGGGCGCGCACGGCAGCCCACCGTGGTGGCCGCGCAAGATAGCTGAGCCCCACAGGCCCGGCCCAGCGAGG